>JALWRY010000433.1 GCA_027080445.1 Thiohalobacter sp.
AGGACACCTGCACCTCATTACCGACCTTGGTAATACCGATACGCCAGGGTGCGGCAAATGCACCGTATTTCGACATCCCGGCAGCCTTGATCAGTGAATCGTTCGTCACGACGATAACGTGCGCCTTATCGACGAAGGTATTCTCGTAGGGGGTGTATTCGCCAAGCACCTTAAAACCTTCAGCCTTCAACTTGTCGCGTGTTTCGTTGACCTTGGCATCGAAATCCGCCTGACCCTTGAACGCCAGCACAAAGGGCTTGAACTTCTCTGCCGCCTGTACGGCGCCGGAAAGCGGCAACAAGGCCACCCCGACCAGCATAACTATTGAAAATAACCGTTTAAAATTGACCATACTTCATCTCCTTGACTCCTGGTTTTTTACACATCAGACAGAGTCTAAACAACATCTGCTAAAAATACGACTGCATATCTCATACAAAAAAGGGCCGTGAGGACACGGCCCTTTTACCCTGGCTATATATCACACAGAAACATACAACAACCCACCGCTAGAACTTCCAGGCGTAACTGGCTTCGAGTGCATTCTGCGACATGGCGTTCTGGGTTTTGAAGCTGAATGGTGCAAACCCACCTGTACCCTGATAGGTATACTTCTCGCTGTTACGGAATGCATGCATATAAGTCACCGTCAGCTCCGAAGAAGGCGTTGGGCTGTAGGTAAACCCTGCCGTCACATGATCCTCGACCAGTCCCGGCGCGAGAATATTAAACAGCGTCTGGTCACGGTCATAAGGGGAGTCAGCATGATTGTAACCTGCGCGGAATGTCCACTTGCTGCTGTACATATAGTTTACGCCGACCTTGTACACGTTGATGTCATCCCAGCCAAAACCATAACCATTGTTGGTTCCGAGAGGGTTGGATATCGATGTACCCGGCGCCGTTCCTCCGGACAACGCAAATGCTAACCCACTAAAGAACTGATCCGCAGTCGGTCCCGGGTTGTTGATCGCGGCCACATCGCTGTAGTTGATGCGGCTCCAGTCGGCTGCAATGGTCAGACTGGAGGTGGGATGGATGGCAAGACCTGCGCCATAATTCGAAGGAATATCAAAATCTCCATTTTCAGCGAACAAGCCGGAATAATTATCAAATTTCTCCATGTTGACCTTAGAGGTATAAGCTGCACCAATCGAAACCATTCCATTGAAGAAATTTCCCTGGTAACCAATGCGCGCCCCATAGCCCCAGGCATCATCGTCGCCGTTGTTGGTCAGGTGACTTGCATCGCTCGACAATGCAGCGAACAGGCCCAGTCCATAGGCGCGGAAACGCTGGTAGGCAATCACCGGGGAAAAACCGATCGACTGGCTGCTGGTCATCTGGTAAGCGATGGTCGGCAGAATCAATACCTGAGAGAGATTAACGCCGAGTGAGGGACCCAGGTTTGGATTGCTAAGAAGCTGACCCTCTGCGGCATCGATATTCGCCGCCGGCACCCCGAAACCAAATTCCAGTAGGCCTGCAAAACCACTTGGGCCAGTCGTTCCAGGAAACAGATTGCTTGAAGTCTGCCCGATTACTGGGGCAAGCGCATTGGTATACAGATTCTGGTTATAGCGTGTGTTCATGCCACCGTTGGCGACGACGGCAAGCCCCATCGTCAGGCCACCACCCATATCCCTCGAGATTCCGAAATTAGGAATGGCAAAAATTGTTGCGCCGCTATCAGCCGCAGCATTTTGTCCCTGAGCATCAGCCGCAACGAAAGGGAAACGTGCAGCATCAACAAGCATCCCAGATGCATCCAGCCCACCTTCACGCTGTGGATTAAAAATCTCTGCACCGGCATCGAAACGGTTGCCTACGCCCGCCAGCGCAGCCGGATTCACGGCCGGAGCCAACGCGTCTTGCGCAAACGCCATGCCTGCGCCACCCATGCCACGGTTCTTCGCACCGTAGCCAATTTTAAAATAGCCGTTGGTAGCGTTTGCCAGTGGCGCCGCCACCAGCGCGGCCGCCACGGCAACGGTTGTCAACGTACGTTTCAGGATGGGTTTCATAAGTCCTTTCCTCTCTTGATCATATGGATATCCAATGTGCGCCTGCCCTCTGTTGCGTTTACACAACACCCGCTAGGGGTATTCGCTACAAACATGCAGCAAAATGATACAGGCTGTCAATTCCCCATTCACCGAAAAGCAAATTCCATGCCCGGTATTATATATTAGATTTTCCTGATACTTAGGACACCTTCCTGTCAGCACTTTTGTACGAATATCGCTTGTAAAACGGCGTCTGCGGGCGATATGCTACATTCCGTAGCGGCCACACAACAATGAGAGGGGAGATCCCGATGCACCAGACAAAAGCCAGATTCCTGTCACTCCAACTTACAACCGCCGGAATACTGACCCTGTGCGCCTCAGGCGCGATGGCCTCAGGCTTCGCACTGATCGACCAGAGCTCCAGCCTGATGGGCAACGCCTATGCCGGCGGTTCGGCCATTGCGAGCGATGCCTCAACGGTTTACTTCAACCCGGCAGGCATGACGCGGGTACCCAAACAACTGGTCGGCGGCCTGCAATTCGTATTACCACAAGCCGAGTTCAACGGCAGCGCGAATGACCTGCTGAATAACCCTGTTGCCACCGGCGGCAATGGCGGTGATGCCGGCGACCTTGGCGTGATCCCCAACCTGTATTTCACGGTACCGGTAACAAACAAGATTGCACTGGGGCTTGGCATCAATGCCCCGTTCGGGCTGTCGACCGAATATGATAAAGACTGGGTCGGTCGTTACGAGGCCATCAAGTCAAACCTCATTACCATCAATATCAACCCGGCGATTGCCTACAAGGCCAGCAACACCCTGTCTGTGGGCCTGGGCGTAAACCTTCAGTACGCCAGGGCAGAACTGACGCAGGCGATCGATCAAGGCAGCCTGTGTATAGCCAATCAAATTCAGCAAGGCGTACTGCCCGGTACAGCCGCGACGAATTGCGCC
>JALWRY010000434.1 GCA_027080445.1 Thiohalobacter sp.
GAGAAACACGTTTACACGCTGTTTCCCAAAGACCCGGTACATGAAGTGTGTAAACTGGCCGGCCTGCCGATGCCGCCACCGGATACCTGAGTCAGACCAGTAATTGAAACCGGACACTGTGTACACCTCGTGTGTACACAGTGTTTGCCGGCTTACCGCCAGGCGGTCTACCAGAAACCCTTGTCCGCTTTCGTCGCCAGGTACGAGACAAGGTCATCAAAACCGGCTGCCCGGGCAAGATCCACAGCCTGTTGCCTTTTCAGGTTTCGCAAGGCGGGATTGGCGCCATGATCCAGCAGGATACCGGCAACGGCCTGCTTCCCCTTCGAGGCCGCCAACATCAAAGCGGTATTCCCTGCGGCGTTTCTTGCATCAAGCCTGGCGCCTGCATTGAGCAGGTGATTGACCACGGCAACATGTCCCTGCCCCGCCGCCAGCATTAACGCGCTGTTACCCCCGGCAGCAAGCAGACTGCTATCCGCCTTGTGTGCGAGCAAAAACACGACCACCTCATCGTGCCCTTTGAGGGCGGCACGGTGCAAGGGCGTGTAACCGTCCCCATCGGCCTGGTTTATGTTGCCGGTTCGCGGGACAAACAGACGAACCAGGGGTAAATTGCCGGAATCTGCGGCATACCACAGCGCATTACGTCCGTTGTCATCCACACAATCCACGCAAACTTTCTGCTTGAGTAATTTTCGCACAGACCGTACATCGCCGTTTCGCGTTGCCCAGATCAACGGGCTGTCGCCCTTCTTGTCACCGACCACATCCAGTGACCCGCCATGATCGAGCAGCAGGCCGACAATGGCGTTATGGCCGGATTTCATCGCACAGGCCAGTGCAGTCAGGCCATTTTCATCCGGCCTGTCGGTTGCACCCGCAATCAACAGTTGCCGTACCACACGTTCATGTCCCTGCTCGGCAGCCAGTAACAAGGGAGTTTCTCCTTTTGTATCCGGCGCATTGATATCGACACCCGCCGCGATAAGATCCTGCACGATACCCTCGCGGCCACCCCAGGCGGCGCGGGCCAGCGCCGTATAGCCCTCCTTGTCCCGCACATTGCCCGAGACACCCTGTTTCAGCAAACTGCGTACGACATCCTGTTGACCACGCCACGCGGCTTCGATGATCAGGGGCATATCCTTGCCCTTTCTACGGGACGCCATCTTGCCAAGGTGCTTGACGCGTACCCCCTTGTCACGCTTTGCGACAGGCGCCAGTTTTGCCCCGGCCTGGCGCAGCTGTTTCGCTATCCCCTTGTATCCACCACTTTTTGCCAGGTTGAGCGCCGTCCTTCCATTCCGGTTACGAAGATTCGGTGCAGCGCCATGCTTCAACAGATTTTTCACCGTTTCCAGGTCGCCTGCACGGGTTGCAACAATCAGCGCAGTATTACCACCGGCATCCCGCACATTGATATCCGCACCGGCTGCCAGCAACAGGTTTACCACCTTGCTGTGCCCGCCGGCTGTTGCCTTCAGCAAAGCCGTGTCGCCCACCGCATCCTTTGCGTGAACATTGGCGCCTCGCCCCAGCAAGAGTTTTACAATTTTTTCATGACCCAGCCCGGCCGCATGGATCAGCGGGGTGGCGCCGTTACTATCGACCGCATCAACCGCAACCCCCTGATCCAGAATGCCTGAAATACGTTGACTGTCCCCTTTTATCACGGCGCGGTGGAGAGCCCTGGCGTCGACCGGTCGGGCTTTATGGTGCGTTTTTGTGACGAGTTTTCCGTCCAGCCTTGCCCTGGCCTTGTGGTGGCCCTGGGCGGCGGCAAGCCTGAACCAGTGTTCGGCCTGTTCTGCGCTTTTCGGGACGCCCCAGCCATTTTCGTACATAACACCAAGGTTGTATTGCGCTTTCATGTGGCCCTGTTCCGCGGCCTTGCGGTACCAGTATGCCGCCTTGCGGTGATTTTTCCCGGTGCCTCTGCCGGCACGATACATGGCGGCAAGCTGGTATTGTGCATCGACATTACCCTGCTGGCTCAATTGCCGTAATAACTGGTAGGCCTGCGTGTAATCACGGGTGCGTATGGCATACATGGCATCCGTGTAGGTATCCGCCAGTACCGGCACCGGTAAGGAGAATACAAGCAGGCACAGCAGTAAAATAGGTTTCATGCGGCTATATCTAGGCAGCACCATGATGTGTTTCGACCTCGATGCCGGTTTTTTTCAGGAAGGGCGTTGGAAGAATACCGCCGGCAGACACGATAATGGCGTCGTTGGGCAGTTCGATGATTTTTCCTTCCTGGTCGATCGTCACGCTGGACTCACTGATAGAGACCACATTGGAGGTAAAAAGAACCTGCATACGCCCGGCGGCTTCCGCTTCCTCGATACGTTGGCGGTTCTTTTCCTTGGCGCGGGAAAACGCCCCTGAACGATATGACAGTGTTACGGTGGTCCCAGGTTGCTCGGCCACACTCGCGGCAGCCTCAAGGGCGCTGTCGCCACCGCCAACGACAAGCACATGCTGCCCCTTGTACTGCTCGGCATCGATCAGGCGGTAAACCACCTTGGGCAGGGTCTCGCCTTCTACACCGAGCTTGCGTGGCGTACCCCGGCGCCCGATGGCCAGTAATACAGTACGGGTGTGATACTCTGCCTTTGAACTACGCACCAGGTATCCACCGGATTCGGCGGTAATCTCTTCCAGTTTTTCCCCGTAATTGATCTTGACGCCGGTTTCCTGCTCGGTCTTTTCCCAGAAGGCCATCAGTGTTTCCTTGGTGGTCTCGGTAAATGACACCTTGCCCACTATGGGCAACTTGACCGGCGCCGTCATCACCAGCTTGCCGCGCGGGAAATGACTGACAGTCCCGCCAAGGGCTTCCTGTTCGATCGTTACGGCCTTGAGCTTCTTTTCCATCGCGCCCAGCGAGGCGGAAAACCCGGCCGGCCCGGCGCCGACTATCACGACATCCAGCCTGTCACCGCCCTTACCCAC
>JALWRY010000435.1 GCA_027080445.1 Thiohalobacter sp.
GCCCACACGTCGCGGATCGTGGCATTTTCCGGCACCGACAGTGCGCGGACGTCGATTCCGTGACGCTCGCGTAAACCGGCAAATAACCTGACATCGACCTGCATTTCCCGCTCCTGCGTTGCGCGCTCACACACAGCGACCTATAGTTAGCCCTAACTCTGTGTAAAGATTCTGAAAACCGTGCCGGTACAGTGTATCACGCAGACCTGATTATTCGCGCAAACACAGGCATTTTATGGCAAGTGAACTGACCCATTTCAACGCGGCCGGCGAAGCCCACATGGTCGATGTCGGCGACAAGGCCGTTTCGAATCGCTGTGCGGTAGCCGAAGGCCGAATTCTCATGCTGGCTTCGACGCTGGAACATATCCGCCGCGGCGATAACCGTAAAGGCGACGTACTGGGTATCGCGCGTATTGCCGGCATCATGGCCGCCAAGAAAACCGCCGAACTGATACCGCTCTGTCACCCGTTGGCGCTGACACGCGTGGAAGTCGAACTTGAAACCTGCGATGAACCCGCCTCGGTTTACTGCCGTACAACGGTCGAAACGCGTGGACAGACCGGCGTGGAAATGGAAGCACTGACCGCGGTACAGATCGCGCTACTGACCGTTTACGACATGTGCAAGGCCGTCGACCGCAGTATGACACTGCACGAGGTTCGCCTGCTGGAAAAACTGGGCGGGAAATCAGGTCACTGGCAAAGAGCCGGTGCAACATGACCACACCTCTCAGGGTCCTGATCGTCGAAGACTGTGATGATGATGCCCAGTTGCTGCTGGTCAGGCTGCGACGCGCGGGCTATTCACCGGACTATGTGCGCGTCGACAATGCAGAGGATCTCCGCAAGGCGCTGCAGGCACACAACTGGCAAATCGTCATCTCAGACTATGCCATGCCCGGCTTCAGCGGCCTGGAGGCCCTGCGCATCCTGCGTGAACAGGATCGCGAAACCCCTTTCATACTGGTATCAGGCACCGTCGGTGAAGAGATCGCTGTCGAAGCCATGCGCACCGGCGCCAATGACTACATCATGAAAGAGAATCTTGCCCGCCTGATGCCCGCTATCGACCGCGAGTTGCGCGACGTCAGGGAACGCACTGACCGCCGGCGCGCCGAGGAAGCCCTGTACCAGGAGCGTGAGCGCGCGCTGATCACCCTGCACTCGATCGGTGACGGCGTCATCACCACCGATGCCGACGGGCGCGTCGATTATATGAACCCTGTCGCCGAACGCGTCACGGGCTGGAGCAATGGCGCGGCACAGGGTCACCCGCTGACCGAGATACTGCCGCTCACTCATGAAGCGTCACGTATTCCTATCGAAAGCCCCGCTGCGGTCAGCCTGCGCACCGGTGAGGTGGTCAATCTCACCGAACAATGCCTGCTGATCAACCGTGACGGCCAGGAATTTCATATCGAAGACTCGGCGGCGCCCATCTTCGACCGGGACAATAATATCATCGGCGTGGTACTGGTCTTCCACGACGCTACCCGTGAACGACACATGGCGCGGCAGATGGTCTGGGAAGCGACCCATGACAGCCTGACCGGCCTGGTCAATCGACGCGAGTTCACTCAGCGACTGAACAACCTGCTGACCTCCGGCTATAACAGCCAGCAGGAACACGCCCTGCTCTACCTCGACCTCGACCAGTTCAAGGTCATCAACGACACCTGTGGTCATGATGCCGGTGATGAATTACTCAGGCAGCTTAGCCGCCTGTTGCTGCAGAATGTTCCCACCAGTTCATCACTGTCACGACTGGGTGGCGACGAATTCGGCGTACTGCTGGAGAATGTCACGGTCGAGCAGGCCAGGGAAGTGGCCGACAGGCTGCTGGACACCTTCAGTCACTTTACCTACCAGTGGGAAGAACGCCGCTTCGATGTTGGCGTCAGCATCGGCATGGTGCCCATCCAGCACGACGCCCGGAATGCCTCACTGGTCCTCAGTGCGGCCGACGTGGCCTGCTATGTCGCCAAGGAAGGTGGACGCAATCGTATTCACGTGTACGAGGAAAGCGATATCGACCTCGGCCAGCGGCACAGCGAGATGCACTGGGTATCACGCATCAAGGAAGCACTGGAGGAAGACCGCTTTGTACTCTACCGTCAGGAAATCACTCCCCTGAACGAGGATGATCAAACGCCGCACTGTGAACTGCTGGTGCGCATGCTTGATGCCGACGGCCAAATCATCCCGCCGGTGGACTTCATCCCGGCCGCTGAACGCTATAACCTGATGAACGCGATTGACCACTGGGTGATCGACAATGCTTTCCGGCATATCAAGTCACTCCAGCAGCAGGGGCACGAGTGCGTTTACTCGATCAACCTGTCCGGCAACTCGCTCAATGACGAAAATATTTCCGGGTATATCGAGCAAAAAATCAGTGAATACCAGATTCATACCGGGCAACTGTGCTTCGAGGTGACAGAAACCGCCGCGGTATTCAACCTGGTCAGGGCAAGCCATATCATCAAGGCACTGAAGAAACTGGGTTGTCGCTTCTCGCTCGATGACTTTGGCAGTGGGCTGAGTTCCTTCGGCTACCTGAAAAACCTGCCGGTCGACTTCCTGAAAATCGATGGAGGCTTCGTTAAGGACATGAACACCAACCCGATGAACCGCGCCATTGTCGAGGCCATACACCAGGTCGGCCACACCCTGAGCATCCGTACCATTGCCGAATTTGTCGAGAACGAGGCGATCGTGGACCAGTTACGCGATATCGGCGTGGACTATGCGCAGGGATACCACTTCAGCCGCCCCGAGCCATTGATCAATAACAGCAATGTGATCCCGTTAAATAAAAAAACATCAAAATCAAACTAGTAAGTATCCCCCGGCAAAGCCGGGGGCTTTAGTTTGTGAGCCGCTCAAAGCGGCCTGAAAACGGAGCCTATCGGCTCCTTGAGCCCCTCAAAGGGGCATTACATCAACTGTAAC
>JALWRY010000436.1 GCA_027080445.1 Thiohalobacter sp.
CACATTCACCGTGTCTGCGCCAAGCGCCATCAATCGGAGCAGGTGAAAGGCGGACAGCGCCTTGCCCGAGGCGATGATGCGCAGGGAACTGCGCAAGCCGGTGCCAAGCAATGCGTTATGTACAAAAACAAGACCGTCGCGCAGCGGTGTTCCTACCGAGTTGGTCAGTTCTATCGGTGCGGCGCCGGTTCCACCTTCCGCGCCGTCCACGGTAATGAAGTCCGGGGTGATACCGGTCTCCAGCATGGCCTTGCAGATTGCCAGAAATTCCACCTTCCTGCCAAGGCAGAGTTTGAAGCCCACCGGTTTGCCCCCCGACAGTTCACGCAAGCGGGCGACAAACTCAAGCAGACCGATCGGCGTGGAAAACGTGGTATGGGCGGGCGGGGATACCACATCCTGCCCCATCGGCACATGGCGGATGTCTGCGATTTCCTGTGTCAGTTTAATGGCCGGCAGGATACCGCCATGCCCCGGCTTGGCGCCCTGGGAGAGCTTGATTTCGATCATCTTCACCACGTCCCGGCAGGCGTTCTCCTTGAACAGTGCTTCATCGAAACCGCCCTGCGCATTCCGGCAACCAAAATACCCGGTGCCGATCTGCCACACCAGGTCGCCGCCATATTTCAGGTGATAGGGGCTGATACCACCTTCGCCGGTATTATGGGCGAAGCCACCCGCCCTGGCGCCTTTATTCAGGGCCAGGATAGCGTTGCGACTCAGGGCGCCAAAGCTCATGGCGGAGATATTCAGCGGCGAGGCATCGTAGGGTTGCGTGCAATCCTTGCCGCCGAAACGGATTCTCGGGTCCCTGTCGCGCACCGGTTGGGGACAAAGCGAGTGATTTACCCATTCATAGCCGTCCCGGTAAACATCAAACACTGTACCAAAAGGACGCGTATCACGTTGCCCTTTGGCGCGCTGATAGACCAGCGCACGAAATTCCCGGTTGACCGGCTGGCCATTGGTATCGGACTCAACAAAGTATTGCTGGATTTCCGGGCGTATTGATTCAAATACAAAACGCAGGTGCCCGATCACCGGGTAGAGGCGCAAGATGGTGTGCTTGCGCTGTAAGATGTCATAAAGCCCCAGGGCGACCACCGGCGCAATAAAATAAAACAGGCTATAGGCATGGGACCAGTACTGCGCCAGTACCAGGGTGCCGAGTATGGCGATAAACGAGAGGATGAAAAACAGTGGGCGGACAATCATGGTCTTACACCGGGCAAACCAGCTGCCCGAGTTTTTCGGTCAGCTTCATGTTTTCCGAATAGTCCACGGGGACATCGACAACCACCACCGTGTTATCCGCAAAGGCTTTTTCCAGTGTGGGTATAAGCGCCTGCGCGGTTTCCACCCGGTAGCCTTTTGCCCCGAAGGATTGCGCATATTGCACAAAATCGGGGTTATTGAAATCGATGTTGTTGGAGTGGCCGAATCGGCGTTCCTGGTGCCACTTGATCAGGCCATACTCACTGTCGTTCCAGATCATGATCACCATGGCGATCCCGTAGCGCAGGGCGGTCTCGATCTCCTGTGAATTCATCATGAACCCGGCGTCACCGGTAATGGTCAGTACCTTTTTGTCCGGGTAGGCCATTTTGGCGGCTATGGCGCCCGGCACGCCGATGCCCATGGAAGCGAAGCCGTTGGAGATGATGCAGGTATTCGGGCATTCACACCGGAACAGGCGGGCAATCCACATTTTATGTGCGCCGACGTCGGAGACAAGAATATCGGCCTTGTCCAGGACCTGGCGGGTATCGTATAGAATCTTCTGGGGCTTTAGCGGGTAACCGCTATCGTCGGCATACAGGTCGAGTTCATCCATGATGATGCCTTTCAGGTTTTCGGTTTTACCGGCGTGGCGTTTGCCAGCATGCGCCGCGATGCGCGTCAGTGAATTGGAGATATCGCCCAGCACACCGGCTTCGAGCATGTAATGCGCGTCGACTTCGGCATAGCTCAGGTCGATATGAATAATTTTCTTCTCCCGGTTCGGGTGCCACAGGCGCGGGTGGTATTCGACCATATCATAGCCGATGCAGATGACGACATCCGCCCGGTCGAAGCCGCAGGCGACGTAATCATGCGCCTGCAGGCCGACACTGCCCAGTGACAGGGGGTGCGAGAAGGGTATGGCGCCCTTGGCCATGAAGGTTTGCGTGACCGGAATGTTCAGCTTCTCCGAGAAGGCGATCAAGGCCTCGCTGGCATGATGACGGATGACGCCGTTACCGGCCATGATGAGGGGGAATTTCGCGGCGTCGATAACCTGCGCCGCCTGTACAATTTTCGCTTCGGGCGCATCCGGTCGCAGCGGGCTTTGTACTTTCAGCGGCAGCAGTTCCTCACGCATGGCTTCACCGGCGATATTTTCAGGGAAACTGATGAACGCGCCACCGGGTTTTTCCGCCTGCGAATCCTTGAAGGCTTTTCTCACCAGTTCGGGGATGACTTCAGGCTCAAGGATTTCGACACTGTATTTCGAAATCGGTTCAAACAGGCGCACCAGGTCGAGGATCTGGTGACTTTCCTTGTGCATGCGGGTGGTCGCGCCCTGTCCGGCAATCGCTACGATCGGTGAGCGGTCCATGTTGGCGTCGGTAAAACCGGTCACCAGGTTGGTGGCGCCCGGTCCGAGGGTGGCGAGACACACACCGGCTTTGCCCGTCAGGCGTCCGTGGACATCGGCCATAAAGGCCGCCGCCTGTTCGTGCCGGACCGTGATGAATTCAATTGAACTGTCACGCAGCGCATCCATGACGTACAGGTTTTCCTCGCCAGGGATACCGAATATCTTGTCGACGCCCTCGTTTTCCAGGCACCGAATAAACAGTTCAGCCGCTGTGGTCATGGTTTTTTCTCCGTTTAGGGTCGAAAACAATCCAGGTCGTCGGCAAATTCAATCGGTCCCCGGTATTCCTGCCTGATGATCTGCCG
>JALWRY010000437.1 GCA_027080445.1 Thiohalobacter sp.
GGCCGTCTGGTGTTCACTGTGCAACAGCGCCTGCACGCTGATGTCCTCGTCGGGCGCAAGCCGCAACGTTTTCAGATGACGACCGAAACGCAGCGCCTGCAGCCGATCATTCACACCGATGCCACGTGCGAACAACACGGCGGCGAGCAGGTGAAGGGGCGCGGGCAGCCGGGGTGTGCGGAATTGCAGGCTGGCGCGGCCGTGGCGGAAGCAACTCAGTGACAGGGCTTCGCGCAGGAATACCTTCTCGGTGTCGATATCGATGCTTTGCAACAGTGATAACAGTGACTGGTAAGCGCCGATCATCAGGTGCTGGCCGTTATCGACGATGGTATCGTGGAAGCGGAAACTGCGTGCGCGTCCGCCGAACTGCCGCGCGGATTCCAGCAGCAGCACCGGTACATGGTGCCGGGTCAGCTCGATGGCGGCGCTCAGGCCGGCCCAGCCACCGCCAACGACGACGACAGGCGCTTCCTTATGGACCGGTTCAGGCACCGGCAACCGCTTTGCGGAATTTTCTTTGCCGACGGCGTTCCCGTCGCGCGGTATTCCAGGCGATCCACAGTTTGCGCAGCGGGGTCAGGCGGACCCGGTGTTCCATGACACGGTAGTCATCCTGTTCAATCTCCTGCAGCAGCGTGCGGTAAATGGCCGCCATAATCAGGCCGCTGCGTTGGGATTCACGGTCGATCTCCGGAAGGTAATCAATAGCGCGCCGGTAATAGTCATGCGCACGCTGCGCCTGGTGGTGGCACAGGGCGCGCATCCCTTCGCCAGGGTTGAGCTGGAGCAGATCGTGTGGATTGACCTGGTATTCGAGCAATTCGTCGAGTGGCAGGTAAATACGACCACGTCCGGCATCTTCGCGGATATCACGCAAGATATTCGTCAGCTGGAATGCAGTCCCCAGGGTTTCGGCATACTTCAGCGTACTGCGGTTCCGGTAGCCGAAAATCTCCGCCGACAGCAGGCCGACTACCCCGGCAACGCGGTGACAGTACAGGGCCAGATCGGAAAAACTTTCATAGCGGGTCTCGTCGAGATCCATCGCCATGCCGTCAATGATTTCCTGAAAGTATTCCATCGGCAGGTTGCGTGACTTTACCGGTTCGAGCAGGGCGCGTGTTACCGGGTGAGTCGGGTTGCCCCCGAAGCAGCGTTCCAGCTCGTTGCGCCACCAGTCGAGCTTGGTGCGCGCCACCCCGACATCGGAACATTCATCTACTACATCATCGACCTCACGACAAAAGGCGTACAGCGCGGTAATTGCCTGGCGTTGATCGGGAGGGAGGAACAGGAAACTGTAATAAAAGCTGGAGCCACTTGCGGCGGCTTTTTCCTGGCAGTAGCGGTCGGGCGACATGATGTCCGGTTTCTGGAAAACGGAGCTGAATTCTACCTGCTTTGCCGATCCGGTGAAACGCACAGGATCAATGCCGCGCAAAGCCCTGTCGGAGCGCGGAAAACAGGATACCGAGCCGTTCCCGGCCATCGAGCCGGGGCCGTGCAAAAACATCATCCTGTGCATGCAGTTTTTCCAGTACCCGTGCGCCCCCCAGGATGATCGCCCGCAGTTCCAGCCCGAAACGTCCGCGCAGCTGCATGCCCAGCGGACTGCCGGCTGCCAACAGCTTGCTGGCGCGACGGATCTGGAAACGAACAAGTTCTTTCATCTCGAAGCTGTTGCGTCGTTCACGGATGGCGTCCTCACTGACCGCAAAGCGTTGCATTTCGTCCTGTGGCAGGTAGATGCGGCCGTTCTCCGCATAGTCCTGGCCGATGTCCTGCAAGAAATTAATCAGTTGCAGGGCGCTGCAGATAGCGTCAGAGCGGGCCAGGTTCGGTTCGCTGGCCTGGCGGTTCAGGTGCAGTAACAGGCGGCCGACCGGGTTTGCCGAGCGCCGGCAGTAGTGCATCAGTTCGCCAAAATCGGCGTAACGTTTGCAACTGACATCCTGGCGAAAGGCGCTGAGCAGATCGTGAAACAGTGCGGTCGGCAGAGCATGGCGTTCGATAGTGTCGGCCAGCGCCACATAGACGGCCTGGGCGGGTGGCTCACCCCGTTCAATGGCGCGCAATGCCTCGCCCATGGCATCGAGTTGCTGCAGTCTTTCGGCTTCACTGGCATTACCTTCATCGGCAATGTCGTCCGCCGTGCGGGCAAAGGCATAAATGGCTGCCACCGGGCCACGTTGCCAGCGCGGCAACAACATCGAGGCAACCGGGAAATTCTCGTAGTGTGATTGCGCCAGTTGCCGGCACCAGCGGTAAGCCTGGGTGACTTCGGCGGATGTAGGGTAAGCGCTTGGGTTTTCCAAAGCGTGGGGAACCTGATTAAATCGTCATACCGGCGCAGGCCGGTATCCAGTTCGCCGAACGTTATGGATTCCGGCATTCGCCGGAATGACGGGTGAAGGACTCATTAGATATCTTTAGTGGGTTTCGTGTGGGGGTTCATCCGAGGTTTCGCTGTCACGAACCTCGCGCGGCAGGCGTTCTACCGGTGCGGGTTCGGTCATTTCCTTTTTTCCACGAATACCCATTTCATTAAACCGCCGGGCGCTGGGCAGGATACGGCTGTCGAAAGAACCGACGGCCTTGTTATAGTGTTCAACACTACGCCCCAGCGTGCTGCCCAGCTTGTCCAGATGACCGGCGAAGGTACTCAGGCGTTCGTACAGCTCTTCGCCAACAGTGCGGATCTGTTCGGCATTCTCGGCCAGTGTTTCCTGCCGCCAGCCGTAGGCGATAGCGCGCAGCAGGGCGACCAGGCTGGAGGGTGTGGCGAGTACCACGCGGTCCGTCAGCGCATCTTCGAGCAGGCTCGCATCCAGTTCCAGTGCCGCGCTGAGAAACTGGTCGCCGGGAATGAACAGCACCACGAAATCCAGCGACGATGACAGGTTCTTCCAGTAGGCCTTGCTCGCCAGCTC
>JALWRY010000438.1 GCA_027080445.1 Thiohalobacter sp.
CCAGTGACTGCACAACCGGGATTGAACGCGGATGCCGCAATCAACAGGGTTTCCACGTCACAGGCTGTACCATCCGGACCGGGACCACCGATGTTATTACAGGCAACAGCCGACATGCGGTTGGGACGGATACCGGCGATAACATTGACACCCGGGTCCAGACCGATGGTGCGGCTCGGGAAGCTGTCGCCGTAATCGACAACATCGACCCTCTGGCGGAACACACTCGGGTTACAACCCCCCGGTCCGACTTCTCCCTCGAGGCAATCGCGTGAACGGGCACGGTCAGTCACGTAAATGGTGCCGTCTTCATCCAGGCCCCAGGCACGCAGTGAATCACGACGTGATGGATCGTCAGCCGGCTTGCCCGGACGCAGGTCTATCCAGCGTGTCACAATGGCACGGTTCTTCGGTTTGTTGAGCTTGAAGACGTCATCGTTGTCGGCATCATCCATGTCGTGGCCGTCTTTTTTCGTGGTGCCCTTGTTACAGCCAATACCACAACTGGTATCTTCAACACCGGCCTTCCAGTCAACGATAGCAATAGCAGCGCCGTGGAACATGCTGAGTCCCATGCCTTCTTCACTGAAGGCGATACCGGCTGCACAACCCCAGCGCGGATCCTTGTCAGCCGGCTGGCTGTACTCATCAATAACCTGCATGGTTTCCTGGTCGATCACCAGTATGCGGCTGTTGGCGGCACGCGCGGGTGTGGAATAGACCGGCGGAAAGAACAGGTTGGAGGCATTGCCACTGGGGTGTGTATTACCCAGCGGGCTGACCGAATCAGAGTTCTGCGCATTGAAGAAGTTGGCATCACAGATCGCCTGTACGATATTGCCGTTCGGCATCATCTGTGTACCCAGTGGACGCGGCAAACTGCCCCGACCGGCAGGCCCCGTGGGATTACCCAGCAAGGGACGATAGGAAACAGTCTTGATCGGCACGCCGTTTCGGTGGAACTGAGTCAGCGCCTGCTGGGCGGCACTGGTAATAAAGGCGTGACCATTCACACCACCGGACAACACGCCGGTCGGCTTGAACGGGCCGGGACATTCCAGATTGCCACTGCCGTTTTCACACACCGGGCCATTCGGGTCTGTCGAAGGGCCAAACGGGTTCGCCACCGTAATACCGCGTGCTCCCGTGACGATATTCACTTCAAGCACCTGGCCGGGACCGGGGGCCGCGGCAAAACCCGCGTTCATGGCGTCTGCCATCATGAAATTGGCCTCCAGACAGGCTGGCTGGCCTACCTCGTTAAGTCCATGTGCGCCGGCGCCGCCTGCAAACATGGCGAGCCCCAGCCCGTAGGCAAGGCTCGTAAGTGGTTTCGTTATTTTCATCGTAATCAGCTCCTCACTAAAAGATTTTTAGTCAACGATACTGCTTGCTATTCACAGGTGGCGGGACAGGGTCGGGCCGCTCCTGAGGGTAATGAGATACCGGGCGGCCGATTTATTCAGATTAACTTTGTGACAGGCAGTACTGAATCGGGCCGGTAAAACAGAATTGAATAAACCCGGCGACTGGTGCATCTACCGACTATGGAAATCATCGACCGATTGCTGGACGCGCGTTGCCTGCGCCGGAAGATTGCCGGTAACCGTGACCGTTTGTACAAGGTTGCGCTTGCCTGGTCCGGTGAGCCGAATGTCGCCGATGACCTGGTACAGGAAACCCTGATGCTTGCACTTCAGCGTGTTCAGCAATTACGTGAACAGGAGCGACTGGATGCCTGGATGTATACGATTCTGAGTAATTGCTGGAAACAGTACCTGCGCCGGATGCGCCCGACAGTCAATATTGATGACATCGATATCAGCTGTGATGATGACGCCGAGATCGGCAGCAGCAAGCAGGAAATCGTCGACCACGTCCGGCGCGCAATCCTGCGCCTGCCCAACGGACAACGACAGGCGATCACCCTGGTTGACCTTGCCGGCTTCAGCTACGCTGAAGTTGCGGATATCCTGGATATTCCAATTGGCACAGTGATGAGCCGTTTGTACACTTCCAGGCAATCCCTGCAAAAGGTACTCTCGAACTTCCGTGCACCACAGACTGTCTCAACCGGATATCTACGGAGTGTGAGGTAAAAAATGGACTTTAAAACCGAACGCATCTTGCATGCCTACATTGATGACGAACTCGAACCGCAGGCAAAAAGCCGGCTGCTGATACAGCTGGAAAATGACCCGAACGTCCGTGCGCGCGCCTGCGAACTTCAGCGCACCAAGGAGTGGGTGAAATTCTCCTTCGAGGGAGAGTCCGCCAGCACGCGTACACTGCCGGGCTTGCAGTGGCGGCTCCGCCACACCTCACCCTTCTATATCGCTGCCTCCCTGGTGTTGCTCCTGATTGCTTTCGGCGCGGGCTGGTCCGGGCATTCATTGACAGAAAACACGAATCATTCCGCGCTGGCGGGAAGTACGGCCAATACGACAACACCGCACGTTATCCTGCACATCAGTGATTCGGATGAAGGCCGTTTTAACAAGGTCCTGGAGCGCACGGAAGAACTGCTTCGTCAATACGGGGATACCGGTGTGCAGGTCGAGGTTGTCGCCAATGCGGGTGGCCTGGACTTTATGCGCACAGCCTCCTCAAAACACATCGACAGCATAAAGCGCATGATTGCACAGCACCACAACGTACGCTTTATTGCCTGCTCCAGGGGCCTTGGCAAGTTACGGAAACTCGGCATGGATGCAACTGTCATCCAGGGCGTGGATGCCCATGAACCGGCAGCGGACCACCTGATCGAGCGTCTTACCGAAGGCTGGACCTATATCCGCATCTAGAAGCCGGCAGAAGGCAGCTGGCGGCGCTGTATCAGGACTTCCCTGTCCTGTTCAATAACGCTTCCACCAGGTCCATCGGCAGGGGAAAAACAATGGTATTGGTACGCTCCCCGGCAATTTCCGTCAATGTCTGCAGGTAACGCAGCTGCAGTGCCTGGGGCTGTCTGGAAAGTATCATTGCGGCTTCCAGCAGTTTCTGCGCCGCCTGCATTTCCCCCTCTGCGTGGATAACCTTGGCGCGCCGGGTACGTTCGGCCTCGGCCTGCTTGGCAATGGCGCGCACCATACTTTCATCCAGATCGACATGTTTGATCTCGACATTGCTGACCTTGATGCCCCAGGCATCCGTCTGCTGGTCGAGTGAACTCTGAATATCGGTATTGAGCCGTTCCCGCTCGGACAACATCTCATCCAGTTCGTGTTGTCCAAGCACGGAGCGCAAGGTCGTCTGGGCCAGCTGGCTGGTTGCCCCAAAAAAATCCTCAACCTGGATAATGGCCCTCTCGGGATCGATAACGCGGAAATAGACCACCGCATTCACTTTCACCGAGACATTGTCACGGGAGATCACATCCTGGGTAGGAACATCCATCACAATGGTGCGCAGGTCGACCTTGACCATTTGCTGGACAAGCGGAATCATGATAATGAGTCCGGGACCCTTGACTTGCCAGAAGCGTCCGAGAAAAAAGATAACACCGCGTTGATATTCACGCAGGATTCGAATGGCGGCGGCCAGGAATAGCGCCACCAGCACCAGAACTGTGTACAGGGCATATGCTGTCATGAGCCTTCCTCCTGTGTTGATGTTTCCAATGGCTCCACCTGCAGTGTCAGGCCGTCGACACCGGAAACCTTTACCTGCTGCCCCTTGTGCAATGGCACGCGACTGACCGCCTGCCAGCTCTCGCTGTGAATTGAAACCCTGCCCCGGTGATCGAAATCGGCAAGCACGGTAGCCACACCACCGACCAGCTCTTCCAGTCCACTCACCACCGGTTGACGGCGCGCCCTGACGGCCATACCAATGACGACAATAAAAAGTAGTGCACTGAGAATTGCAAAGGTGGCAATAACGGAAATATCAATACCAAAACCAGGCTCATCCGTGTCCATCAGAAAAACAGAACCCATCACAAACGCGATGAGACCGCCAATGCCGAGTACACCGAAACTGGGCTGAAACGCTTCGGCAACCATCAATGCCACACCCAGCAGGATCAACCCCATACCGGTATAGTTGACCGGTAGCAGCTGAAAGGCATACAGCGCCAGCAGCAGGGAAATGGCGCCGGTGACACCGGGCGCAATCGTTCCGGGATTGGAGAACTCCAGTATCAGTCCATAGATCCCGACAAGCATCAGGATATACGCGATATTGGGATTGGTGATGACGTTGATAAAACGGCTGCGCCAGTCCGGAGCAAATTGCTCAATAAGCGAACCCATGGTACGCAAGGTACGTTTCTGTCCCAGTACTGTGACTTCACGACCATCCACCTGTTTCATCAAATCGGCCATGCTGGTCGCCACTATGTCAATTACGCCCAGCTGCAGGGCTTCACCCGCCGGTATACTGGCGGCTTCACGTACCGCTTTTTCTGCCCAGTCCGGGTTACGCCCGCGCAATTCCGCCAGGCTGCGGAGGTAAGCCACAGCATCGTTGATCATTTTCTTCTTGCCGGCATCCGCAGGGGCTGTATCAGCCGGCTTGCCCGGCTCATCTTTTCCCTTGCTGGCGGGTTGTGGCGCAACGCCGATGCGGATCGGCGTGGCAGCTCCGACATTGGTTCCCGGCGCCATGGCGGCAATATGACTGGCATACAGGATGTAGGTCCCGGCACTGGCTGCCCGCGCGCCGCTCGGCGCCACGTAGCTCACGACCGGTACGGGGGAACGGGTAATATGCTTGATGATGCCGCGCATGGCGGTGTCCAGGCCACCGGGGGTATCCATGCGAATCACGATCAGTTCAGCCTGCCGGCGGGCAGCCGTTTCGATCGCCCGACCGATATAGTCATCGGTCGCAGGACCAATGGCGCCTTCAATGGTCAACTGGATAACCGGGTTGTCAGCACTGAAGACAGATGCCACATTCCACAGCAGACCCGCCGCAAGAAACAGCGGTATGGCCAGGAACATACGCTTCAGTCTCAACATTTACCCGACTCCAGGTATGACTTGACCAAGCATAGTCCAGTCGGACACATTCTGACCTGTCATGCCGCAAAGTCATGTAACCTGATCGGCAGACGTTTTGCGCCCCAGTTGCCCGGGGTCGGTTCAAATACACCGGCACAGGGCGTTCCACAGGAGGCGCACTTCCCGTCAGCCGTCAGGTTCCAGTCAGACAGCACATACCAGTCACGGCCAATCAGCTTTTCACCGCACTGATGGCAGTAGGTGCTATCACCCGCCGCATTGTGCACATTCCCCGTGTAGGCGTAATGCACGCCGTTTTTCATGGCAATCTCGCGCGCGCGTACCAGGGTCTCTTTAGGCGTGGGCGGGACATCCATCATCTTCCAGTCAGGATGAAAGGCGGAAAAGTGCATGGGGACATCCGGGCCGAGTTTTTCCACGACCCAGCGGGTCATTTCGTCGATTTCCCTGTCTGAATCATTCATGCCCGGTATCAGCAAGGTTGTCGTTTCCAGCCAGACATCCGTTTCGTGTTTGATGTATTCTAGGGTTTCCAGTATCGGCGCCAGGTGTGAACCGGTGATCTTGTGATAGAAATCTTCAGTAAATGCCTTCAGATCGACATTGGCTGCATCCATGTACCGGTAAAATTCCTTGCGCGGTTCAGGGCAGATATAACCGGCGGTGACCGCAACGGACTTGATACCCTTCTCATGGCAGGCTTTAGCCACATCAATGGCATATTCGTGAAAAATCACCGGATCGTTATAGGTATAAGCCACGCTGCGGCAATCCAGTTGCTTCGCCGCACTGGCGATCAGTTCCGGTGAAGCCTCGTCGGCCAGGGTATGGATTTCGCGCGACTTGCTGATATCCCAGTTCTGGCAAAACTTGCAGGCAAGGTTGCAACCCGCCGTCCCGAACGACAGCACCGGCGTGCCGGGCAGAAAATGATTCAGCGGCTTCTTTTCAATCGGATCAATGCAATAGCCACTGGAGCGTCCGTAGGTGGTAAGGACAATTGTGTCGTCGATATTTTGACGGACAAAACACAGACCCCGCTGGCCGGCGTGCAGTTTGCAGAATCGCGGGCACAGGTCGCACTGCACCCGTCCATCTTCCAGTTTATGCCAGTACCGGGTGTCAACCGTATAACGATCGCGTTCTGTCATGAGCGTCCATCCCGCCAGTTGTCACGCTACAGATAACAGATTAGACCAAATCCGTCATTGACGCGTATCAACTGGCGGGTGACCCGCTAGAAAGGATTTTCGTGGCATAGACTGCAACTGACCAGGGAATCCTTCTGCAGGGTGACAAGCCCTTTATCCTCGACATTAAAGGTTCGCGTAGCTGCCATTTTAGCCAGGACTGTCCCCTGTCCCCGCGAGCCATGACAGGCGGCGCAGGCCTGCAGGTTTTTCTCTGCAAAGTCTTCATGACCTCCCTCTGCAAAGTTGACCCCGGCGTCTCCGACCGGGTGCATGCCGTGTGGACCGTCCAGGTTGACGCCAAGATCACCGGTGTGGCAGGTACTGCACTCGACAATCTTGCCGGTATGCCCCTGCAACTGACTTGCTGCGACATTGTCGTTGGCATTGGGGTTGGCATCCGGCCAGATAGCATGCGTGCTACCGTGGCAAGCTTCGCAGAAGACCCCCTTGTGTCCCTTGCTCAGGCGGTAAAGCACCTGCCGCGTTCCATTCGCATCACTGACCTCGTTCTCGGCAAAACGCCTGTTAACCGCAACAATCGGTTTGGCCGTTGTGTCGCCCGTACGCCACGCCTGTAACAGGCGAAGACCATCCGGCTTGCCGTCGGTATCGGTCTGGCTGACCAGTGTACCGGTACTCCCGGTCAGGTTGCTGTTGGCATCCCCGGTATGACAGGACTGGCACATGGGGACGTTAGCCCAGGGCACGCGCGGCGTAGCCGGGTTGGTATAGAAATCCCCTTTGACGATAAAGGCGCCCGGGTTGGCCGGCGACACATCGCGGGAGAAGTCATTACCGACCTGCTCCATACCCCCGTGGCAGTCCTGGCACAGCACGCCACGGTTGAACATGGCGCCACGTAAACAGCGGGTGCGCTTGCCGGGATGGCAGTTGTAGCAGGTCTGATCCAGCACATCCAGCCGTGCCTGCTGGTTGCTACCCGGCGCCGGCATATCGGGGAACAGATCCTTGAACTGTCCATGGAAGCTGTGCATGACATTGGACATGCTCTTGTGGTTGACCTGGTCCTTGCCGTTGTCGTTGCTGGGCCCCACCTGCGCCAGGTCCAGCGCCGGCGTGTAGTGGCAGGTCTGGCACATGACCGGTGTCTGGTCGACCAGGTGAGTGCCGTGTTTGGCATCGTGAAGACGCACGATGTTGGTGTCAGCGGCCCACTCATCACTCTGCAACTGGGTACTGTCTGGGTTCGGGTCATCACCTGCAAAGGCCACCGTGAACGGAGTCTGGCTGCGTTTCGATCCGCCCCCGGCCGGGCAACCGCTATCGAACGTCGGGTCGCAGGCCGCTTCGCCATTACCAAGATCAAGCGATGAGGTATGACAGGCCTTGCAGTCTGCCTCGACAGAGATGGGTAATACCGTATCAACGGATGCCAGCACCGTACCGGCTGTTTCACCCAGATTGTTGCCTGCCACGGCACGCGCCTGCACGCGCATCAGCGGGTAGGCATTTTCCCGTCCGGCATCATCGGCGAAGCTCAACGGAATCCCGTCTGCCGCAAACCAGTTTATCCCCTGCTGGGTATAGCCGAATGCAAAGTTGTTAAAGAATGGCAAATTCCGGTCATAGCGCTTAAAAGCTTTCGGCGCATTGACATTGTAGGGATCGGTTTTACCCGGTAAATCCTGCTGGTCAGCCACCAGCGCCGGCAATTGCGCCGGGTCAGGAACCGGCAGCCCGGTGTCGATGGAACCTGGCAGATTGTAACCGAGAGAGGCCAGCACACCGGCCGGATAAAACGGATCCATGAGGTCAAATCCCAGGGTGTTCCCGGTTCGCGGATTGATATCCCAGAAATTTGATTTAAAAATGGTACCGTTGTTGTTAATGCTGTGCTGAACAGGGTTAGACAAGACCGGGTCATTCGGGTTGGACGCCCCGGAATAGACCGTCTCTACATCAGCATCTGACAGAATAGTCGGTTCTTTACCTCGCTTGATCACCTGGGCATGGACGATATTAAACGGTGGCAGGATTGCGACCACCCTTTGATCCAGGTCGGCGCAGTGCATGCCAAGGTCGTTTATCGCACTGATCTGGAAACCGGGAAGGGTAACAAAGGGCTGCTGGCTGACAGGGCTCGCGGGTACCGGTCCATTGCTATTGGTCGTAGTAATTGAGAGGTTACCGGTGTTACCCCCTCCGGTATTCCCGCCACCAGTATTCCCACCACCGGTATTCCCACCACCGGTATTCCCACCACCAGTATTCCCACCACCGGTGTTTCCTCCACCCGTGTTTCCTCCACCCGTGTTTCCTCCACCCGTGTTTCCTCCACCCGTGTTTCCTCCACCCGTGTTTCCATCGTCGGTGTCGCCTTCACCTGAGTTGCCACCAGCCATGGTATTGCCACCATCGGTAGAATCATTCCCGCTGCCATTATCCTGGCCGCTATCGCCCTGGCTTCCCGTACCGGTATCGGTACTGCCATCATGATTACTATGGTTACCGGTATCCTGCTGACCGGAATCCCCGTTATCGTTGCTGGCCGTTTTGACTTCTTCAAGGTGACCACGGTTATCAACACTTGCACTGTCGACCACTAACGGTTTGTCGAGTATGAAATCATCATTACCTTCAACATGGGCGGGTGGCGAGGCTTGCCTGGACATCGGCAACGGGATATTACCAAGGTCAATGGTACTGCCACTATCGAGCGAAAATTTGTTCACAACCTGTTGCGAACCGTCAGTGAAACCAATCGGTGTCGTCACCGAATCAGCACTGCCCTCGTTGGTTGTCATGGTCAGGGTAAAAACTTTGCCCGCTGGCAGATCAAGACGGAACGGGTGCCTGGTGGTGCCGTTATCGGTGGAATGCACACGGTAAAGGCTACCATCTTCACCGCTCGCTTCAATGAGCGTTCCCGGGACAGTCCCGGTCAATGAACCCGTACCGGCACCGGTTGCGCCACCATGACTCCCTCCACCACCGCAACCGGCGATGGCCAGTACTGACAATGACAGGGTAAGCAGGATATATTGAGATAATCTATTGGAACCAGACATAGGATGCTCCTCCTGATAGCCGCTTGTTGACAACGACCAGGAGCTGTTAACCGCTGTTTCTGGTCAGTAGTGATAGCCTAGCATATTTGGGTTTATTTTCCCATATATACTTATGTCTAGCGGCTGGCAGTGTGTCGATGATCGATTAATATAAGGGCTATGGTGATGCCACAAAGAAAAGCCTTGATTCGCCTTGGGATAGGACACTTCAGGGGGATATGCGTAAAGACAGGCCTGGCAATTTTGCTGGCCACTACCGGAATTGCTGCCGAGGAGGCAAAAATGACCCTGCAGATTCATTCACCCGCCTTTACCAACGGGGGCGAGATCCCGGCAAAATATACCTGCGAAGGCGATGACATCTCGCCACCGCTGGCTTGGGAAGGCATACCCGGGAATGCCAAAAGCCTGGTACTGATCGTGGACGACCCGGACGCCCCGGACCCGGCCGCGCCGCGTATGACCTGGGTGCACTGGTTGCTTTACAACCTGCCCACGGACATATCGGGTCTGCCGGAAGGCGTCGCCGAGGCTGACCTGCCGGCCGGCGTGCGCGGTGGCCTGAACGACTGGAAACGCACAGGCTTTGGCGGCCCCTGCCCGCCCATCGGGCGGCACCGCTATTTCCACAAGCTGTATGCGCTGGATACCGTGCTGGAAGACCTGAACAAGCCAACCAAAAGCCAGCTTGAAGCCGCCATGAAGGGACATATCCTGGCGGAAGGACAGTTGATGGGGACTTACCAGAAGCGTCAGTAAACCTTCGGGTAACGGTAAAGAAATAAATCGCCACCTTAAGTCATTAACAGCGCTTCAAGCTATCTTTGATCGTGTGCAACAGACAGCCTGACCGGCCGGTTCAACCGCCGCCGTTTCACACAGGAACTGGAAAAAGCCTGGGCACTGGCCAGTCGCCATGTGAGCGTCCATGTGATTGCCCTGGACCTTGACGGTTTCAAACACGTGAACGACCGCTATGGACACGCGATGGGTGACCAGGTACTGAAATCTCTGGCGGAATGTCTCAGAGCCTGCACACGAAGTACGGATGTCAGCGCCAGGCTTGGTGGTGACGAGTTCATGGTGTTACTGGTTCACAGCAACAAAACTTCCGGACTGGACTTTTTCAACCGCTTAAGCGACCTCTTCAGGCAGGCGCAAGCCGCACTCTCAATTGGCGCCGAGGCACGCTGCACGCTGAGTGCCGGTCTCATTTGTATTAGTACTGACATTTATGCCAATGCCAAAGCCGTTCTGCGTCGTGTCGATGAAGCGCTCTACCTGGCCAAACAATCCGGCAAGAACCAGATACACTATGTTATCGACCCTGACCCCCGGGTACCCGCCTGACCATATTACTCAAATTTTGATATTTCCGGTTTTATCAATCATCCTCGGCGTATGCAAAGTATAAAATCAGAAGGCGTTACCACCCTGTCACCGAAATACGACCCGCCATTGATCATTCATACGGATCGCGTGGTAGCCCTTCCTGTCACCTCGCCTGGATAGCAGGTACTGAGACGAAAAAAGCCCCGCACAGCATTTACCGTGCCGAAGGATCATCTTCTATATCAGCGGAGCCGGTCAACATCACACCGGCAGTTGGTAAAGGAACTATAAATCTTATCTGCTTTCAATACTGATCCCGAAGCCTGTCAAAAAGGCAAACAGCAATTGTTTGTTTCTTTCATACTGAGAGTCCATGCGCTGTGCACACATTTCATCAATCAGGCTTTCCGGGCTCCGCTCACCAAATTCTCCCTTCACAAACCCGGCGATCTCCGACCGGGTATTGTCCTGCGCAATACTGTGAGTATGTTGCCCCAGCAAATGGGCAGAAGACTGAGTGATATCCCAGTCATACCTCTCCATAACTTGCGTGTCATCACCATACAGAATGTCTGTGACTCTTGGGATTTTTTCGTAGGTTGATAGCAGGTAAGCAAAATCCAGTGCGTCCTTCCGGCGCAGATCACCGGCCCGATCAGTCCACGCGATAATCTTGAGAAGCGACATTCCAGCGGGTGTTGCCACTGGTACATCAAGTTCAGGATTCTCCTGTGCGTGGCACGCCGGATAGTAGCACCGTGACCATAGTGCAGGACCAGGTCTCTTGCCGTAGCACCGACGACGACATAGGGCATCCCAAGTTCAGCGAAAACACGACCTGTGATTTCAAATACCGCAACCGTCTGCGGATCAATCTTCCCTGACAAGTTGAGCAATGTGCTCATCATAAAGCCTCCGTGCCACATCCAGATTCCTGCTCTCCCCCGTTGCCACGAGATCGGCATAAGCCAAAATGGGG
>JALWRY010000439.1 GCA_027080445.1 Thiohalobacter sp.
GCGCAGGGTGATGGCGCGCGTTGCTCCGTGAAACGCATCCTCAATATTGATCAGTACCTTGGCGTGGTGATCTTCACCGCGGGCATGGAAGCCACCACGCGCGCGCCCTCCCTGTGCGCGGCTGAAACCCCGCCCGAACAGTGACTCGAAAAAGTCACTGAAGTCGGCAGCATCTCCACCGGTGTAGCCCCCGCCGCCAAATTCAAAACCGGCATCCCAGTCCGGCGGCGGGTTGAAGTCGCTGCCGGCCTTCCAGTTGGCGCCGAGCTGGTCATAGGCGGCGCGCTTTTCCGGGTCTTTCAGTACCTCGTAGGCCTCGCCGATTTCCTTGAAACGGGCTTCCGCATCGGCTTCCTTGCTGACGTCCGGGTGATACTTGCGCGCCAGCTTGCGGTAGGCACGCTTGATCTGGTCCTGGGTGGCGTCACGCTCCACACCCATAACTTTGTAATAGTCTTTAAATTCCATTGACGGCTCCGGTGAGCGGCAGAACGTGTGTTATCACTTAATTGTGGCATGGAAGACCGGTTTCAAGCCATGGATAGAGGGTACACCTGCGCCAGGCAGGATTGTGTCACTTGCGTGACAGGCGGTGCTTTTGTTATCGGCAGTGCTCTATGTCAGAATGCCGCGCATTGTCACCCTTGTTTCCAGAGCAATGAGCATGAAAATCGACATGGATTACTATGCGCACTGCAAGGCCCGCCTGGCGGAATCCCCGCTGTTTGACGGCTTATCCGATGCGCTGATCGATGACATGCTCGGGATGTTCCGGCGTGAGAGCTGGCGCCGGGGCGTGCAGCTTGATCCCGCCATCTTTCAAAATCGCTTCTACCTGTTGATTGACGGCCGTGTCGAGGTAATGCGCATTAACCCGGAAACAGGGCGTAGTATCACCCTCTACCTGCTGGGTCCGGGTGACGGGATTGACCTGATTACCCTGCTTAACAGCCAGCCTCACGAAGTGACGCCTGTCGCCCTCGATGATGTCAGCCTGATTTCCGTACCACTGGATGAGGCGAGGGCCTGGCTCCAGAACCATCCGGAGTTCAACCGTAACTTCCTGCCCTATCTGGGTGAACAGATGCGCAAGATCGAGGACCTGGCCACAGACCTCGCCCTGCACGATACCATGACGCGTCTTGCCCGGCTGATCCTGCGTCATGTGAAACCGGAACGGGCCGGGGGAGGCGGACAGCAGGGACGGCATCTCCACCTCATCAACGACCTGCACGACGAGTCGCTGGCGCGCATGGTGGGTTCCGTCCGGCAGGTCGTCAACCGGCATCTCCAGCACTGGCGCAAACAGGGTATCCTGCATAAACACCATTTCCAGACGGTGGTCACCGAGCTGGAATCGCTGCAGGCGTATGCGGAAGGCACTTCGCCTGACGGCAAAAAAACCTCATCCCGTTCGGCCTGAAACCACCACACGCCTGTGTTTGACAGGTGTCAACCAGGTGACAGTTTTTGTCGTCAGGATGCGTAACACTTCCTCACGGTGAACCCATGTGCTGTTCAGGCACGTGGGGGCTGTTCGGGTGGAGGTCTGTTGAATGTCCGGTAAGCACTGCTGCGTGGCGATATACAATGTCCGGCAGGAGGTTGAGGCGACACTCGATGCACTGCATGGCAAAGGTTGTGACCTGACCGGCATTTCCCTTATCGGTAAAGGCGCCTGTCGTGAAGGGGAGTCCTTCGCCTACTATGGCGCCAGCTGCAAAATGCAGTTCGAGGGCGAGCACGGGGCGTTCTGGAACCGGGTGTCGCAACTGCTGGGTGGTCCCACCGCGTGCTTCTGGGGCGCCGGCTATGGACCCTATGCGGCGGTGGGCGCCATCGTGGCCTTGCTGGTCGAGGGAGAAAACAGCCTGAGTATCAGGGGAGGGCTGCGTACCCTGGGTACAGCGCTCTATGCACTGGGCGTCCCCGGGGAAAATGCCCTGCACTATGAACTGCTGGTCAGCGAAGGCAGTCTGCTGCTGCTGGCGCATGGCACCCGGGCCGAGGTCGAACAGGCCAGTGACACCATCGCCATGACCAATGGCGTGGAAATGGCGGTACATGCTGCCTGAGTGGTCGCTGAACGACATAATCCGTACTTTCCCTGGCCTTGTTTTCCCCGCCAAAAAGGCGCATAAGAATACCTGACTTATTTACTCAGGTATTAGCGCGGGGTTCATGACAGTGACGATGAACAGCGGTGCAGTAGACGACCTGATGCGTGCGGGCTATGAACACGGATTCGTGACCGATATCGAGTCCGATACCCTTCCGCCAGGCCTGAACGAAACGGTAATCCGTGCCATTTCCGCCAAAAAGCATGAGCCGGACTGGATGCTGGAGCGCCGTCTCACGGCATACCGGCACTGGTGCGGGATGCAGGAGCCGGACTGGGCCTACGTGGATTACCCGCCCATCGACTTTCAGTCGATTTCCTATTATTCCGCCCCGGGGCGCAAGCGTGACGCGCCCGCCAGCCTGGATGAGGTCGACCCTGAGCTGATCAGAACCTACAACCGTCTCGGCATTCCCCTGCAGGAGCAAAAGGCGCTGGCCGGGGTGGCGGTCGATGCAGTCTTCGACAGCATCTCGGTTGCCACCACCTTCCGCACCCGCCTGGCCGATGCCGGGGTGATTTTCTGCTCCATCTCCGAAGCCATACGCGAGTACCCCGAGCTGGTGCAGCCTTACCTCGGGTCGGTTGTGCCGCATACCGATAATTACTACGCCGCACTGAATGCCGCCGTGTTCAGCGATGGCACTTTTGTCTATGTGCCGGAAGGCGTGCGTTGTCCCATGGAGCTGTCGACCTACTTCCGCATCAATGCACGTAACACCGGCCAGTTTGAACGGACACTGATCATTGCCGAAGCGGGCAGTCATGTCAGCTACCTGGAAGGCTGCACCGCGCCGATGCGCGAAG
>JALWRY010000440.1 GCA_027080445.1 Thiohalobacter sp.
GTTTACGGTCACTCATGCGCGTCAGTCTGCCACCGGAGTGACGCGGCTGCCGTTATGCAACTTTCCCTGTGCCTGCACAATGACCTGTTCACCAGCCACCAGCCCGGACAAAACAAGCACCCGGCCATCTTCCCGCCGGCCGGTACGAACCATCCTGAAGCGGGCCTGCTGTTTGTCGTCGACGACAAATACACCCTCGATACCGGCGCGCTGGTACAGCGCCTGTAACGGCACACGCAGGGCATCGCGTTCACCGACCGGGACGAAGACCCGGGCGAATGCGCCACTGGCCACCCCGGCCTCTTTCGGCAGACCGAGCTTTACCAGGTGACTGTGTGTCACAGGATCGGCCACATCGACGCGACGCACCACAGTCCCTTCGATCCGTTTTCGCTCGAACCCCGGGCCATCGACATCGATCGGCACACGCTGCCCCAGGGTCAGGTGAGAATAGGCGCGCGCATCGGCCTGCACCTCGACCTGCAAATGCTGACGTCCCTGTATCAGCAACAGCGGGTGCCCGGGCGATGCCAGCTGCCCATTGTCGATCATCTTCGCCGCCACGATGCCATCGATCGGGGAGGTAACATCGGCATAACGCAGTTGACCCCGGGCGCTTTTCAGTCCGGCCTGCGCGGTTCGCAACTGCGCCCGGGCGACATCGTAGGCCAGCTTGTATTTCTGGTACTGCACCTCGGGTACAGCATCTTCCTTGTACAGCGAGGAAAACCGTTCGAAGTCGCGTTTGGCGTCTTTTAACGCCGCCTGCGCCTGGGCAAGCCCGGCGCGGGCCTTGGCGATACCGCCTTCCACATCGACCGGATCGATCTGCAATAGCCGCTGTCCCCGGGTCACCGCCTGACCCTCATGTACATCGAGGTTGTGCACATAACCCATCAGGCGTGACGCCACCTGTACCTCATCGGCCGGAATCACCTTGCCGGGCAGCGTCACATAGACCGGAACCGTTTCGGCCCGAGCCACCCGGACCTTCACCGGCAAGGGCTTGTCGTCTGCGGACCGGGCTGCAACCGTCCCGACCAACAGGCCGAGTACCAGCAGGATGGACAGGATTTTTCCGGGATTCCGGGGTCGCATCATCATTGAAAACAGTCCTTGCAGGCCGGCTCGCCCGCTCGTGGTTCGACGGAAAAGGCCTCACGCTCCAGTCCGCCGGTTGCCAGCAACAGGCCGGCACGCTGCATCACTTGCTGGTAGTGCGCGGCAACCAGTTCGGCACGCGCCTTGTCCAGGGCGGCCTGCGCCGCCAGTAACTGCGTCAGGGTCGACAGGCCCTGCTGGTAGCGCAGGCGTTCCAGCCGCTCGGCCTCGCGCGCCTGGGTAACGGCTTTTTCCTGTACACGTACCCGCTCATCCGCCAGCCTGGCCTGACGCCAGATCCTGTCGACCTGTAGTTGCAAATCCTCCTGCGCCTTGCGCGTATCCGCCATGGCCGCCTGTGAGGCTGCCCGGGCCTTGTCGACGGCACCGGCACGTGCACCGAAGTCGAGCAGGTTCCAGGTCACCTGGCCGCCAATGGTGTACGAGGCGTTCCCATCCAGCGAACTTTCACCATTCCATTCCTGGCGTAACATCAGGTTCAGGTTGGGCAGGTACTGCGCTTGCGCAACGTCGATTTTCGCCCGGCTGGCATCCAGTTTATGACGCATTGCGGCGATTCCCGGGTTCTGTTCCAGGGCGGCCTGCTTGAGTTCGTCCAGCGACTGTGTCGGCATCTGTACCGAGACACGGTCCGTGGTTTCGGGCAGGCGTTTATCGTCGATGCCGGCAAGGATGCGCAACCGTTCACGTGCGGTCTCCAGGTGGCTACGCGCCGTGCTGAGCCTGAGCTGTACATTCCCCTGGTTGACTTCGGCGCGCAGACGGTCACTTTTTGAGACCAGGCCGTGATCGTACATCTTGCGTGTCATGGCCACGTAGGAATCCGCCGCCCTGGCGGCATGCTCGGCGACATCGACAAAAGCCTGTGCGGCATGTACGCCCTCGTAGCTTTTCAACACGGCAAACAGTACCTGCTGATGCGCGTAGCGATCGCCCTGCCGCGCAGCTTTCAGGAAATAGCCGGCGGTTTTCACCAGTCCGCGCACCTTGCCGCCGTTGTAAACCGGAATATCCACCTCCAGCTGGCTACCGAAATTATTGTGCGCATCCGGGCTATTGAGACCATCCGGCCGGATCGACAATACCCCGGGATCTGCGGGATTGAACTCGTCCGCGCCGAAGTCACCGAAATCCGCCTGCCCCTGGGACAGTTTCGCGCCGAATACATTGAGAGGATTATTTGAACGTGAGGCGGACAGCACCCCGTGCAGGCTCGGCATCAGGTTGCCCCGGGCCTGTTTTCTGGCAGCATCAGCCTCCGCAATGCGCGCGGCCGAGCGTTCGAGTTCCGGCGCGTGGAGCAGGGTGCGCTCAACTGCCTGGTCGAATCCGAGCGGGAAAGCGTTATCCGCCGCTGCACCGACTGCAACCAGGCTGGCACAAATCGACAACGAAACGATGACGGGTAAGCGCATGGTGTCGTGCAGTCTACTCGCTGTGTGATTTGGGCTGCAACCGGAGAGATCGTGGCACACGGCATCGGCTTGTGTATACACCCCTCATAAGCTTCAGATACTCAGGGTTTGACTACCAGCACATCACAATGCGCCTGGCTCAGTACGCCACTGCTGACGGAACCCAGCAAGCGCTCGATGCCACGCCTGCCGTGCGAACCTACCACGATAAGATCGATATCCTTTTCACGCGCCCAGGAGACAATCGACCACTTGGGTGTACCCCACTGAACTTCCAGCTCAACCTCCTTACCGAGGTTCATGCGCTCGGCAAACCGGCGCAGACTGTCCTCTGCCTGGGTAAACAGGGTATCGTCAGCCAGCGGAATATCGGCCAGTATCGGGTC
>JALWRY010000441.1 GCA_027080445.1 Thiohalobacter sp.
ATGCTGGCCAGACGATCCAGGTCCGATGCTTCGAGCATTTCACCGCCGAACGCCACCAGTTTGGGTACGAGACTGTCGTGCTCTTTGGCGAAGTCCTTGACCAGCCGCGCTGCCGCACCGGGTTCCTCCTGGGAGAAAGCCAGCAACAGCGGTCCGATCAGACCATCCTTCATGCACTCAAAGTCCGTACCTTCCACGGCACGTTTGGCCAGCGTGTTCTTGACCACGCGGAGATAGACACCGCCCTGACGCGCTTTCACGCGCAGGTCGGTCATCTCCTCAACGGTAAGACCACTGTACTCGGCAGCAACGGCTGAATGCGCCTCTTTGGCGATAACAGCAACTTCGGAAACTACAGCCTTTTTCTGTTCAAGACTTAGTGCCACCTGTTTACCTCCATAGACCGGCTGTAAAACCACCGGCCCACTGTGATGGTGCTCGGCCCGCCAAGGCGCAAACACCGGTTGCGGCGACCTCAACAAGAAAAAGACTTGTCGCGGCTACGCCATCTGCGCAAGCTGTCAGATTCTCACCTGACGATTAAGCCTTTCGGCGCCTGCGGTCTTTGACGGCTTCCCGGTTACACCGGGCAGCGTCAAATTCGTCATAGACTTACAGTTCCAGCGACGCGGGATCGACCTGCAGGCCGGGGCCCATGGTCGTCGAAACGGTAAGTTTCTTCATATAGATGCCCTTGGCGGACGAGGGCTTCAGCTTGTTCAGGTCGGCCAGCAGCGCCTGCAGGTTTTCCTTCAGGTCGCCCGGGGCGAAATCCGCCTTGCCGATGGAACAATGAATGATACCGGCCTTGTCCGTGCGATAACGCACCTGACCCGCCTTGGCATTCTTTACCGCGGACGCCACGTCTGGCGTGACCGTACCCACCTTGGGGTTCGGCATCAGGCCGCGCGGACCCAGGATCTGGCCCAGCGTACCCACCACGCGCATGGCGTCGGGACTGGCGATCACCACGTCAAAATCCATATTGCCCTTTTTCACTTCTTCAGCAAGATCTTCCATGCCGACAATATCCGCACCGGCTTCTTTCGCTGCATCGGCGTTGGCGCCCTGGGTAAAGACCGCGACACGCACCGTCTTGCCGGTACCTTTCGGCAATACCGTGGAACTGCGCACCACCTGGTCGGATTTGCGCGGATCAACGCCAAGATTGACGCTGACATCGACAGACTCGGTAAATTTCGGTTTTGGCAACTCACCCAGCAGGGCCAGCGCCTCATCGACCGGGTACACCTTGCCCGGCTCGATCTTTTCCTGGATCAGTTTTGCCCGTTTGCTCAGTTTGGCCATGATTACTCGACCCCCTCGGTGTTCAGCCCCATACTGCGCGCAGTACCGGCAATGGTGCGCACGGCAGCATCCATATCGGCCGCCGTCAGATCAGGCTCTTTCACTTTTGCGATCTCTTCCAGCTGCGCACGGTTCACCGTACCCACCTTTTCGGTGTTGGGGCGGCCAGAACCCTTGGCCAGACCGGCTGCCTTCTTCAACAACACAGAGGCCGGCGGCGTCTTGGTAATAAAGGTAAAGCTGCGGTCATTGTAGACGGTGATCACCACCGGCACCGGCATACTCTTCTCAAGATTCTGGGTCTGCGCATTGAACGCCTTGCAGAACTCCATGATATTTACGCCGTGCTGACCCAGCGCGGGGCCGACAGGGGGACTGGGATTGGCGTCCTGGGCTGGCACCTGCAGCTTGATATACGCCTCGACTTTCTTGGCCATGCTTTACTCCTGTTGGGTACAAGCGTCTTTCGACTCCCCTTTGCTTTAGTCAGGGGACAGAATTAATTCTGTCCCCTCTCGTTATTTAACCTTTCTCGACCTGCCCGAAGTCCAGGTCAACCGGCGTGGAACGCCCGAAGATCATCACCGCGACACGCAGCTTGCTCTTCTCGTAGTTGACTTCCTCAACCACGCCATTGAAATCATTGAAGGGCCCATCGATAACACGAACCACTTCGCCCGGCTCGAACAATACCTTCGGCCGCGGCTTCTCGACACCCTCCTGCACACGCTGCAGAATGGCCTCGGCTTCCTTGTCACTGATCGGCGCTGGCTTGTCCGATGTCCCGCCGATAAAACCGAGCACCTTGGGCACATCCTTGACGGTGTGCCAGGTTTCGTCATCCATTTCCATCTGCACCAGCACGTAGCCGGGGAAGAACTTGCGCTCACTTCGACGCTTCTGCCCTTCCTTCATCTCAACCACCTCTTCGGTGGGAATGAGAATCTCGCCAAACTTGTCCTGCAAACCGCTGCGCTCAACGCGCTCCATCAGGGACTGCCTGACACGGTTCTCAAAACCGGAATACGCATGCACCACATACCAACGTTTCGCCATGGTTCAGCCTCCCTGACCGGTTAGCATGCGAATGGCTGCCAGCAGAAACATATCCAGCACCCACAAAAATACACCCATCAGGATAACCACAAACATGACCGCCATAACGGTCTGCGTGGTTTCAGCGCGCGTTGGCCAGACCACCTTGCGTACCTCGGTGCGCGTGTTGCCAAGAAACGAAATTACTGAATGCCCGACCACGGTTTGCGACGCGATAAAAATCGACACGCCCGCCACAGCCAGCAGCCCCAGCACCCGTATCAACAGGAGCTGGTCCGCAAACCAGTAAAACGCAACAATGGCTCCAACGAGCAGTGCAACTGCCACTGCGAGTCTGGCGGTGTCCGCACCGCTTGCCTGAATTTCTGTACTCATAACCCTGCTTTGGTCACGAAATAGCGTCCAGGCTATCTCGTCTCCCGACTAATGGCAGGCCAGGAGGGAATCGAACCCCCAACCTGCGGTTTTGGAGACCGCTGCTCTGCCAATTGAGCTACTGGCCTAAACGCTTTACTACTGTTACTCGATAATTTTTGCGACGACGCCGGCGCCGACCGTG
>JALWRY010000442.1 GCA_027080445.1 Thiohalobacter sp.
GCCGCGGCGCCCGCCGGCCGTCCCAGCTGGGCACAGTAAGGAGGGGCGACGATGATACTCAGACCCCGCCAGAAGGTGTTCGTCGAGCGCGCTGTCCGTGCGCTCGGCGAGCACGGCAACACCCTCGGAGTCGCCCCGACCGGTGCGGGCAAGACCATCATGCTCTCCGGCGTCGCAGGGGAGTGGCTGGACGACAACGACGCCAAGGCCTGTGTGCTGGCCCATCGCGACGAGCTGACGAGCCAGAACGAGGCCAAGTTCCGCAAGGTGAATCCCGGCATCGAAACCTCCGTGTTCGATGCCCGGGAGAAATCCTGGTCCGGCCAGGCCACCTTCGCCATGGTCCAGACCCTCTCTCGCGAGGCCAACCTCAAGCGCATGCCGACAGTGGACCTGCTGGTGGTCGACGAAGCACACCACGTCGCTGCGCCTAGCTACCGGCGAGTCATCGACCATGCCCGGGAGCGTAATCCGGAGCTGGCCGTCTTCGGCGTGACCGCCACGCCCAACCGCGGTGACCGCAAAGGGCTGCGTCCGGTGTTTAGCAACGTGTCCGATCAGATCACGCTGGGCGAGTTGATCCAATCCGGCCACCTGGTGCCGCCGCGCACCTTCGTCGTCGACGTCGGTACCCAGGGTGCGCTGTCCAGCGTGAAGCGCACCGCCGACGACTTCGATATGGCCGAGGTGGACGCCATCATGAACAAGGCGCCCATCACCGAGGCGATCATCCGCCACTGGAAGGAGAAGGCCGGTGACCGCAAGACGGTGGTGTTCTGCTCCACTGTCGGCCATGCCCGCAATGTTGTCGATGCCTTCCATGCCGCCGACGTTCCCGCCGTCCTCGTCCACGGCGAGTTGTCCAACAGCGAGCGCAAGGATGCACTGGCCCAGTTCGCGCAAGGTGAGGCGCAGGTGGTGGTCAATGTCGCGGTGCTCACCGAGGGCTGGGACCACCCGCCGGCCGACTGCGTCGTCCTGCTGCGTCCCAGCTCCTTCAAGTCCACCCTGATCCAGATGATCGGCCGCGGTCTGCGCACCGTCGATCCCAACGAGTATCCGGGCGTCACCAAGACCGACTGCATCATTCTCGACTTCGGTACCAGTACGCTGATGCACGGCTCGTTGGAGCAGGACGTCAATCTGGACGGCCGGGACTTCACTGGGGAAGCGCCTCAGAAGGAGTGTCCAGAGTGTGGTGCACAGGTACCCGCGGCATCCATGGAGTGTCCGCTCTGTGGCCACCGTTGGGAACGCGCTGAATCCGAGGGGAAAATCGAACTGACCGACTTCGTTATGTCGGAACTCGACCTGCTCAAGCGCTCATCGTTCCGCTGGTGCGACCTGTTCGGCGACGACGGCGCGTTGATGGCCACCGGCTTTGACGCCTGGGCCGGTGTCTTCTTCCTCAACGGCCGCTGGTACGGCGTCGGCGGCGGCAAGAACCTGAGAACAAGCCTGCTCGCGCTCGGCGAGCGCACGGTCTGCCTAGCGGCGGCGGACGACTGGCTCAACGAGCACGAGTCGGAAGATACCGCGCTCAAGTCCCGACGCTGGCTGAACCAGGCTGCGACCCAGCAACAGCTGCGCTATCTGCCGCCCGCATACCGTCAGGACTTCGGCCTCACCCGTTACCAGGCCTCCTGCCTGCTGGCCTTCCAATTCAACAAGCGCGACATCCAATCCCGGGTGTTTGGTGCTGCGGACGACAGGGAGGCGGCGTGATATGTGCGGTCTGCGGACGGGAAGGACGGGGCTTCTGCTGGGTGTCGCCGCCGCGACCTGGGGTGAAGCGTCAATTCAAACGCTTCTGCTCGATGCGGTGCCAGACCCTGCACGCAATGCGCCTCAAGGCAGGAGGTGGCGTCGTGATTGATCCCACCCACAACGAAAAGACCGCCATGGAAGCGGTACTGCCACACCTCGGGGAGTACGTGGCATCGGTCGGAATGGATAAGCCGCTGTCGGCATACAGCCGGGAGGAGATCCTGCAGATGGTCGACGTGGTGATCACCACCTACTTCGACAACCTGCGGGAACTCACGCCCGAAGACGTGCCGTTCTGAGGGGGTGGAGAATGCTGGATTTCAACTCTTCCGACTCCTTCAGCGAGCGGGTGACGGGCTTTATCGACGAGGCGTTGGCCGCTGAACAGGATGCTCAGACACCGCGTGCCTACCTCGGCGCGTCCCGCCTTGGCGTCGCCTGTGACCGGGCGTTGCAGTATGAATACCTGCAGGCCCCGGTCGATCCGGGCCGCGAATTCTCTGGAACCACGTTGCGTATTTTCGAGGCCGGACATGTGTTCGAGGACCTCGCCATCCGCTGGCTGCGGCAGGCCGGCTTCGATGTCCACACAGAGACCTCGCAAGGAGGGCAGTATGGCTTCTCTGCCGCTGGTGGCCGCATCCAGGGCCATGTGGACGGGATCCTGGCCGCGGGACCGGAATCGCTGGGGCTCGGTTACCCGGCGCTCTGGGAGTGCAAGTCGCTCAACGCGAAGTCGTGGAAAGATACGGTCAAGCGCGGCTTGATGCTTTCCAAACCGGTCTATGCCGCGCAGATCGCGCTCTACCAGGCCTACATGGAACCGCAGGTCCCCGGCATTAGTGAAACCCCGGCGCTCTTTACCGCCATCAATAAAGACACCGCCGAACTCTATTTCGAGCAAGTGCCGTTCAACGGTGAACTGGCGCAGCGTGCCTCGGACCGGGGCGTGCGCATCCTGCAGGCCTGTGACGCCCACGAGTTGCTCCCGCGCCTGGCCAACGATCCGACCCACTACGAGTGCAAGTTCTGCCCCTGGCAGGACCGGTGCTGGGGAGGCGGGTCTTGATGGCGGACAACATCGTCTGGCTCGACTTCAACGACGCGCCTGACCAGGAGGTTTCACTCGCCGAATCCAGTCTCGACGCCAAGGAATTGAAGGCGCGCCTGCTGGAACGTTTGTCGGACGTGCTGGCCTGGCTGTTTCCGAACGGCAAGACCCGCGGCAGGCAGTTCTTTATCGGCGACCTCCAGGGCAATCCTGGCAAGAGCCTGGTGGTGGAGCTCGAAGGCCCCAAGGCGGGCATGTGGATCGACTTCGCCACCGGCGAGAGTGGCGATATTTTTGATCTTTGGGCGGCGAACCTCAACCTGGACAGCCAGCGACAGTTTCCTGAGCTGGTGCGCGAGATCAGCCGCTGGTTGGGCGACGCCCCACCTGCCGTGTCTCCAACGACTTCATATAAACCGCCGGTCGACGACCTCGGACCCTGGTCGGCCAAATGGGACTACCACGACGGTGAGGGGAAGCTTATCGCCTGCGTCTACCGCTACGACACCCCGGACGGTAAGGAGTACCGACCGTGGGACGTACAAGCACGCAAGATGCGCGCACCCAACCCGAGGCCGCTCTACAACCAGCCCGGGCTATTGAACTCCCAGGAGGTGGTGCTGGTCGAGGGCGAGAAGGCGGCCGATGCGCTCATCCATCAGGGCATCACGGCGACCACCGCCATGAACGGTGCCAACGCGCCGGTGGACAAGACCGACTGGTCGCCGCTCAAGTGGAAGCGCGTGCTGATCTGGCCGGACAAGGATGAGGCAGGGCTCCAATACGCCGAGCGTGTGCGGGAGGTGCTGCTCCGTTCAGGTGTGGCATCGGTGGCTATCCTCGAGCCGCCTTCCGACAAGCCGGAGAAATGGGACGCCTTTGACGCGGTGGCGGAAAAGATTAACGTTACCGCCTTCCTCCAATCCGCTCCGAGATCCGAGGCCCACGGTGCTCCGGGGATACCGGTGTTCAGCCTGGGGCAGCTGTTGGCGGACAAGTCCCCCATGCCCGACGATCTCATCGAGCCCAGGGTACTGACGCCGGGCGGCATGATCGTATTCGGAGGCGCGCCCAAAGTGGGCAAGAGCGATTTCCTGCTCACCATGCTCACCCACATGGCGGCGGGCGAGCCGTTTCTGGAACTCAACCCGCCCAGGCCGCTGCGTGTCTTTTATCTGCAGGCCGAAGTGCAGTACCACTACTTGCGCGAGCGCTTTCAGGCGATGCAGCTGCCGCCGACGGTTGCAGCCAAGGCGGCAGGCAATCTCAAGGTCACGCCGCAACTCAAGCTGGTGCTCAACGACGACGGCATGGCCGAGGTAGCCCTGGCGATGCGGGAGGCCTTTGCCGAGCCGCCGTTGGATGTGCTGGTCATCGATCCAATCCGCAACGTCTTCGACGGCGGGCCGGATGGTGCGAGCGAGAACGACAACAATGCCATGCTGTTCTTCTTGCGCGAGCGGGTGGAGCAACTGCGCGACGCGGTCAATCCCGAGGCGGGCGTCATCCTGGCCCACCACACCAAGAAGATCGGTAAGAAGCAGATCGAGGAAGATCCGTTCCTGGCGCTTTCCGGCGCGGGCAGTCTACGCGGTTATTACACCACCGGCATGCTGCTTTACCGTCCGGATGAGAGCCGCATGGACCGCATGCTGGTATTCGAGCTGCGCAACGGTCCGGGCCTGCCGCCCAAGCGGGTCGACAAGTCCGGCGGTCGTTGGGTCGAACTCGATCAACACAGCGAGCGCCTGGTCAATCAAGACCACGGCGCACGCCTGGACGCTGAGCGCCGCCGCAAACGCGACGTAATCCTGCAGCTGATCTTCGACGAGGCCGCCGCCGGTCGGATCTACACCGCCAACCAGTTCGCCGAGTCCTTCGAGGGCAAGGCCGGGCTCGGCGCCAACCGCACCATCAACGAGCGGCTGGCCGTGCTGGCCACCAAGGGTTACATCAAGTTCTTCCGCAATCCCGAAGACTACGGCCTGCCGCCGCTGACTCGCAGCAAGTTCGGCAACCTCTGCGTCGAGCAGATGACCCTGCCGGGCAAGGAGCAGGTCGACACCGACACGGGCGAAATCACCCGCTCGAACCTGGCCGTCAGACCCACCCATTACAAATGTCCGCAGACCGGCGCGGTGCTGCCCGTCGAGGACCCGGACGTCTGGATCTACCACGAGGAGGAGCAAACATGAACCAACCGACAAACGCCGACACCGCTACCCGCGCGGGTAGTCTGCAAACTGGGCCAGTTTGCTGCAATCTGCAAACTGCCTGCAAACTGGAATCTAGCGAAAACAATGACTTGTGCCAGTTTGCAGTTTGCAGGGACCAGATTGCAGACACCCCCTGCAAACTGACCCGAAACCCAGCAACCGCGCAGGTTTCAGATCGATTTCCAGTTTGCACGCAGACCCCCTCTCCCTACGGGAGAGAAGAGCCCCAGGGGGTGGCTCTTCATCCCGGGGAGAAGGGTGGGTTGGCCTCGGCCTGCATGACGGTGCTCTGTCTTGACCTCGGCACCAAGACCGGATGGGCGCTGCGCTCGTCCGACGCCCTCATCACCAGCGGTACGGTTGAATTCAAACACGACCGCTACCAGGGCGGCGGCATGCGCTTCCTCCGATTCAAGCACTGGCTCGATCGGATGCTGACCACGGTGAGTCAGATCGACGCCATCTACTTCGAGGAGGTCCGCCGTCACCTGGGTGTCGACGCCGCCCATGCCTACGGCGGTTTCCTGGCCCATCTATCGGCCTGGTGTGAACAGCACGACATCGCCTACGAGGGCGTGCCGGTGGGCACCATCAAGCGCCATGTCACTGGCAAGGGCAACGCGGGCAAAGCAAAGGTCATCCAGGCGGTACGCCAACGCGGTCATCACCCCGCCGACGACAACGAGGCCGATGCCCTGGCGCTGCTGCACTGGGTGATCGACACCCGACTGGTAGGTGTGGCATGAGCGTGCCCAATCCGCGTTACCGCTGTCCGCTTGGTCGATTGCAGCCCAAGCGAACAGATCCCGAGGCCATCAAGCGCGATGGTTGGCGCGAGGACGGCATCCTGGTGATCTCGCCCGACGATGAACGCCTTGACTGGGTTGAGCGGGAATTGGTGAAACGAATAGGCGAGCGGCTCTATGGTTGCCGGGAGGCGCGCCATGGCTGAATGGACGAGCGAGCAGGTGGCCGAGCGATTCCAGGAAGCTGCCCTGACCGCCCATCGTCTGCCGCCGGTACGGGTGCAGGGTTACTTCAACACTTGGCCGGCCATCCTGCGCCAGCCGTGGGAAACCTTCTCCGGCGATGATGCGCTGTACCGCTTCCCGCCGGACCCAGCCGCGATCGACCGCATGGAGGAAACCATGGGCTGGGTGCTATGGCTCGCCGAGGAGGACCGTCATTTGGTCTGGATGCGAGCGGATGGATATCGTTGGCGTGACATCTGCAGGCGTTTCGGTTGTGACCGGACGACGGCCTGGCGACGTTGGCAGCGAGCGCTGTTGACGGTGGCGGTACAGTTGAATGCCGCATCCACACCGATCAAAGAGAGTGAGATTTCGTGAGATTGCGGCTCGTCGCGAACCATCACAAAACCATGCGTACTCGCGCGTAAATCGACCGCCAGTCAGGTTGCAACACTTTTCCCGTTTTTGCGTTAGGATTGCTCTAATATCGCGAGAGAAGCGTGTTCGAAGGCTGCGGATCATTCTGCGGCCTTCGTCGTTTCTGGGCCTCCCACTCACACCGAATACAACGGGTCCTTCCTGGACAAAAAGCCATGCGGGGGGCGGAGGCGCGGCATTTCGCTAGCGTTGCCCGAGAAAACCGGGTTCGCAGGTTCGCGGTTCGCACTTTCATCCCAAGGTTATCGAATGCAATCGACCACGATCGAATCGGTGGAGCACTGGCCGCTCCAGCGCCTGATCCCCTATGCGCGCAACGCACGCACCCATGATGAAGGGCAGGTGTCGCAGATAGCCGGCTCGATTGCCGAGTTTGGTTTCGTCAATCCCATCCTGGTGGGCGACGACAACGTCATCATCGCCGGTCATGGGCGATTGCTGGCTGCACAGCAGCTCGGACTAGAGAAGGTGCCGGTGATCGTGCTCGGGCATCTAACGGAGGCACAGCGCCGGGCGCTGGTAATCGCCGACAACAAGATCGCCGAGAATGCCGGATGGAATGAAGAACTGCTTCAGTTGGAATTGGCCGAACTTCGAGATCTCGATTTCGATCTTGAGCTCATTGGTTTCAGCGATGAGGAACTTGACGCACTGCTGGAATCGGAACCGGAAGCCGGCCTGACCGAGGACGACGCCGTACCCGAGATAGAGGCGCTGGCGGTGAGTCGCACCGGCGATCTCTGGATCCTGGGCGAACACCGCCTGCTCTGTGGCGACGCCACCAGCGCGGACGATATGGCTATGCTGATGGACAGCCAGCTAGCCGACATGGTCTTCACCGATCCACCCTACAACGTGGACTATGGCAACTCGGCCAAGGACAAGATGCGCGGCAAAGACCGGCGCATCATGAACGACAATCTAGGCGAAGGCTTCTATGAGTTTCTAAAAGCGGCGCTGGCTAACCTGCTCGAGGTGACCAAAGGCGCTTGCTACGTCGCCATGTCATCCAGTGAACTGGATACATTGCAGCAGGCCTTTCGTGACGCTGGTGGTAAATGGTCCACCTTCATCATCTGGGCCAAGAACACTTTCACCTTGGGGCGCTCCGATTATCAACGCCAATACGAGCCCATTCTCTACGGCTGGCGCGAAGGCTCGGAACACTTCTGGTGCGGTGCGCGCGATCAGGGAGACGTCTGGTTCTTCAACAAACCGGCAAAGAATGATCTGCACCCCACCATGAAACCGGTGGAGCTGGTCGAACGCGCGGTGCGCAATTCCAGTAAGAGCCGGGACATCATCCTGGATCCCTTCGGTGGGTCTGGAAGCACTCTAATCGCCTGCGAAAAGAGTGGGCGTCAGGCTCGCCTGATTGAACTCGATCCAAAATACGTCGATGTGATCATCCGGCGCTGGCAGGAGTACACAGGTGAAGACGCTGTACTGGGTGAATCCGGTGAGACCTTCACTACTACTTCTGTTGAAAGACTCAGCGCTGAAGAACAAGAAGCTCAAGCGTCCGAGAAAACGCTTGAGCCTGAGGAAGCGTGAGGGTCAGATAATCCGATAACGCCGCGGTTCGCCGTCCGCCTTTTCGGAAGTCAGAGTGAGCCCCAACCTCTTCTTGAGCGCATTGGTCATGGTGCCGCGCACTGTGTGTGGCAGCCAATTGGTTTCCGCCACGATCTCATCGATGCTGGCCCCCTGAGGTCGGCGCATCAGTTCGATCATTCGCGCCTGCTTGGTGCCGGACCTCGTGGCTGACTTGTCGGTCTTGGCCGGAATGCCGATGGCGACAAATCCAGATGTGCTGATGCGGTAGATGCCGCCTTTGAATTCGACCAATCCACGTTTCAGCAGTCCATCGATGACCCGCTGGCGGACGCCGGCATTCACATTGGATGGTAAAGGTTCGATGTCGCGGCTCGGTCGGCCGGCGGCAGCGTGAAGGATGTTTTCTTGGGTGGCTGTCAGTTTCATGGTTTTGGTTCTCCTGTCGGGTTTTATTCAGCGTATTCGCCTTCGCCGAAGACGAAGTCGGTGATCTCTTTGAGTTGCTCGGCAACGTGACCCAGGCTGCCGACATCGCCCCAGTTCACTTCATCGGGTGCGGTGTCGAAGTGGTTGTCGCTGAAGGCCTGGAGCCGTTTCAGCATGGTGTCGATCTCGGCTTTCCTGGCAATAAAGACGTCGATGGCGGTGGGTTTCTTGTTCATGGTGGCTCTCCTCAGGCGAGGTTGATCTGGGTGCCGTTTTCGAGGGTCAGGCCGGAGCAGCCAGGTTCCCGCTCGATGTAGGCGATGGCCTTGAGCAGGGTCGGGCTCTGGATCTTCTCCTTGGTGAAGGTCATGGCGCGCTCGCCTGGGAAGGTGATCGTGTAGCGGTTTTTGGGCTTGGCTGCGTTCATCTGGTTGTCTCCGTTTGTGCTTGACCGTGGTGACATGAACGCTTCCTTCGGCATGCTTATCAACTCATTTCTGCTTATTTATCAGATAAATATTCGATTAAAAACAATGAGATAGTGCTATGGGGATTTCCATCCGGGCCTACGGTCGCCATCGCGGGGTGTCGGATGCGGCAGTGCGCAAGGCCATCAAGGCCGGGCGCATCACGCCTGAGCCGGACGGCACCATCGATCCGAACAAGGCCGATGCAGAGTGGGCGGCCAACACCGACACTTCGCAACAACGCAAGGCCCAGGCCCAGCGAGCGGTGCCGGTGGAAGCAATCAATGCGGTACGGGAGGCCACTGGAGAAACGGCATTGCCCGCTGGTGGCACGACACTGTTGCAGGCCCGCACCGCCAATGAGGTGCTCAAGGCTCAGACCGCCAAGGTACGCCTTGCCCGTCTCAAGGGAGAACTGGTCGATCGTGCCAAGGCGCTGGCTCACGTGTTCAAGCTGGCGCGGGCCGAACGAGATGCCTGGCTGAACTGGCCGGCCCGGGTCTCGAGCCAGATGGCGGCAGAGCTGAGCGTCGATGCGCACGCATTGCATGTGCTGCTTGAGCGTGAGGTGCGCCGCCACCTCGAGGAACTCGGGGATCCCGCCCCCAGGGTGGACTGACATGTGCTGTGTTCGAGTATGAAGGCTTTGACGCCATCGACCGCGCGTGGCGCGAGGGGCTAACACCCGATCCGCAGCTCTCTGTTTCTGAGTGGGCCGATCGCTACCGGATGCTCTCGTCCAGGTCGGCCTCTGAACCGGGGCGTTGGGCGACCCGGCGTACCCCATACCTGAAGGCAATCATGGACTCCCTGTCGCCGGCCTCGCCGGTTGAGCGGGTGGTGTTTATGAAGGGTGCGCAGGTAGGCGGCACCGAGTGCGGCAACAACTGGATCGGCTACTGCATCCACCTGGCGCCGGGCCCGATGATGGCAGTCTCTCCCACGGTGGAGATGGCCAAGCGCAACTCCAAGCAACGTATCGATCCGCTGATCGAGGAGTCGACTGCGCTATCCGAGCGCATCTCGCCGTCACGTTCGCGTGATGCCGGCAATACGGTGCTGGCCAAGGAGTTCCGTGGCGGTGTGCTGGTGATGACCGGCGCCAACAGCGCAGTGGGCCTGCGCTCAATGCCGGTGCGCTATTTGTTTCTCGACGAGGTGGATGGTTATCCGGCTGACGTTGATGGTGAAGGTGATGCCATCCAGCTGGCCGAGGCGCGTACGCGCACCTTTGCGCGTCGCAAGATACTCATCGTTTCTACACCGACGGTATCGGGAGTGAGTCCGATCGAACGCGAGTTCGAATCCTCGGACCAGCGTCGCTACTTCTTGCCCTGTCCGCACTGCGGGCACCGGCAGTGGCTGCGCTTCGAACAGCTGCGCTGGATATGGGGTGAGCCAGAGACCGCTCACTACGTCTGCGAATCCTGCGAAGACGAGATCCAGGAACAACACAAGACCTGGATGCTCGAGCAGGGCGAGTGGCGCGCCATGACGCCCGAGAATGCGGGCAAGACCGTGGGTTTTCATTTGTCGTCGCTCTACAGCCCGTTGGGCTGGCGCTCCTGGGCGGATATCGCAACGGCTTGGGAACAGGCGCAAGGTTCCGCTACCCGGCTCAAGGCGTTCAAGAACACCGAACTGGGTGAGACCTGGGTGGAGGAAGGTGAAGCGCCTGACTGGGAGCGTCTACTGGAGCGGCGAGAGGATTATCGCATCGGTGTCATTCCTGCTGGTGGCCTCCTTCTGGTCGGTGGCGCCGACGTACAGAAGGATCGTATCGAGGCCTCGGTCTGGGCCTTTGGTCGCGGCAAAGAAGCGTGGCTCATTGAGCACCGGGTGCTCATGGGTGATACCGCCCGCGATGCTGTCTGGAAGCAACTGGCCGAACTGTTGAATGAAACATGGACCCACGACAGCGGCACCCATTTGCCGTTGGTGCGCTTTGCCATCGACACCGGGTTCGCAACCCAAGAGACCTATTCCTTTGTACGCCGCATGCGGGATAGCCGACTTATGGCGGTCAAGGGTGTGGCTCGAGGCGCGGCGTTAGTGGGTATGCCAACAGCGGTGGATGTGACAGCCGACGGCAAGCGGCTGCGACGTGGCATCAAGGTGTTCGCAGTGGCCGGCGCCATCGCCAAACTCGAGTTCTACAACAACCTGCGCAAGACCGTGGAGGTCAGCGAGGACGGCGAGATCCAATACCCGGAAGGCTATGTCCATCTGCCCAAGGTGGACGCGGAGTTCGTCAAGCAACTCTGCGCCGAGCAGTTAATCACCCGGCGCAACCGAAACGGCTTTCCGGTACGCGAGTGGCAGAAGCTGCGCGAGCGCAACGAGGCGCTCGACTGCTATGTCTACGCCCGTGCCGCGGCCAGTGCCGCGGGGCTCGACCGTTTCGAGGAGCGTCATTGGCGCGAACTGGAACGTCAACTGATGCCGGTAACCACCACCAACCCTGAATCGAAAACAAGCCGCCCGCGAGCGAAGCGGAGCGTAATCAAGAGTTCCTGGATGAATCGCACATGAGTGTAATCGAAGGCGTCTACCACAACCCTGACAC
>JALWRY010000443.1 GCA_027080445.1 Thiohalobacter sp.
CTGTTTGGCAATACCCTGAATAGTGATTTCACGGATCGGTATGCTTTCCATAAGGTGATTGGCTGCCTCCAGAATAGCTTGATGCGCGGTTTCACTACGCGGGCGGCCAGGTTTTCGCTCATTTTTCATATATTTGATTGTAACGCTTGCAGATAAATAATCAATACATTACTGTACGTATCGTAAAACAAAGGAGCACTACGGCAGGGACGCCATTTTTAAATTTTATCCACGAAAGTGAAGGTTATATTCACGACGATTTAAAACAGTGAAATGGTACGACATAACGTCCTGCTTTAATGAATGAAAGAGAATACAGGGATGGCAATTCGTCAGGTAAACAGGATCAGTACCTATAACAGGTACAAATTACTGCAAAAGGCACTCTTTCACCCGGAACAGGCTTCAGACAGTCTCATACTGGCTTGCCGGTCACAGCGAGCTTTAGCGGATCTCCATATCCCCGACGCGGAGATTTACCCGCTGTCCAAAAACACCATGCAAAAGGCGGCAGACGTAGTGGTCGAAGCCGGAGGGTGGAAAAAGCTCGACGAACTTCGTTGCGTACTTAGGACCTGTGGCGAGGAAAATCCTGACTGGACACGTATGCCGCGCAGGTCCACCCGGCGCGATCTGATTGAGCGTATTGTGACACTGGAGCAGCATGTCCGGAGAATCGAAAAAGACCGCGTGCGGCTCAAGCATGCACATTATGAGCTGCTTATGGTTGTACTGGACAGCGCAAAGATACATGGCACGCTACCCGGGAGATTGCATGACTACGCGACGAATTACGGACCTGAATGGATGACCGCACTGGTCAGTGAATATCGGAAGAAGGACAAGGGAAGCCCTGACCAAAATCCAGAGGTTTCGTGATTTTTCGTGGATGAATGGGAATATTTCCTTGCAATAGATTGACCGATCAATTATACATAGTTACGGTACGTAACGTAACCTAACATACAAGAGGATTGGTCTATGTCATTTTTAAGTTATGCAAAAAATTTCCAGGGAGTTGGTGAAATTTTCATGAGAGATTCAAAGAGATATCTTCCCTTTGTTCAATTGCTGGATAACGTCATGTCATGCGAATCGGAGATGACCCAGGCGCAACGGGAAATGGTTGCGCTGTATAGTTCGGCTGTGAACAGCTGTAACTATTGTGTCGGTTCACATTCGTCCGTTCTGAACAGCCTGGGAGCACAAGAGGACCATGTCTGTTCCCTTGCCGAGGGTTCCCTGGCGCAAGTCGAAGACCGTATGAAAGAAATGCTTTCTTTTGCACAAAAACTGGCCGTCGAGCCGGGGAAGGTCGTTAAGGCTGATATCGATACCGTACGTGCAGCCGGCTGGTCGGAACAGGCTATCGAAGATGCCATCTGTGTAGTGTCAACATTTGCGTTCCTGAACCGTCTGGTCGACGGTTTTGGACTTGAAGGCAATGATGCGCATTTTGACCAGGTAGGCGGGATGGTCTCACAGCAGGGTTATTCCCCGCTCGTGAAGATGATAGAACAGAAGGCCAGTGCAGCAGCGTAGCTACAGTCAGGTGCGTACCGTCACGACAGGGCGGTGCGCATCTGAAATTTTTGAAATATGGTTCACTTCTTTTGTAACCTTCGCGCCCGATCTGGATTCGGTCTGCTGTTACCCTGCATGGTAATGACGCTGTAACGTGGAATAGAACCTGTATTCACCATTGCCTGCATTGTGTTTCTCTGCGGGTGTTTGTCTTAATAACGTCATTTATGGCATCTATCTACGAGGAAAGGCTGTGAATCCTTTCAAACGTACTGTACCTCTACTGGCAGCATGCCAGGCGCTGGTTATGAGCGGTCTCTCCCTGATCATTACGACATCAGCACTGGTAGGGTCGGCGCTTGCAGAAGATAAATTTCTTACCACTTTACCAACGGCCACACTGTATATCGCTATTATGCTGACTACGGTTCCAGCAGCATTCATAATGGAACGGACAGGCCGACGGGCTGGTTTTATGCTATCGACGATCTTTGGCATAGCTGGCGGGATTATTGCCGCAGTAGCAATAATGGAGAAAGAATTCTGGTGGTTTGTTGTTGCCAATGCGTTAGTCGGCATCTTTACAGGGTTCGCCAACTACTACCGATTCGCCGCTGCCGATGCAGTCGGTGAGCGCGATAAAAGTCGTGCTGTATCCTACGTTATGCTGGGTGGTGTGATTGCTGCATTTGTTGGCCCCAACGTTGCCGGATTCACACGCGAATCCATCGCTGGTGCTCCCTTTGCGGGAAGTTATGTGTCGTTGGTCGCTTTATACATGTTGACGCTTTTAGCGCTTACATTTACAAAGCTTCCAGCTACACCGTGTATAGCTGATTCAAGCGTGTTGAAATGCAGTGGACGTCCTGTAAAGCAGATTGCCGCCCAGCCAAAGTTCCTACTAGCGATTATCTGCGGCACATTGGGCTACGGCATTATGTCCTTTGTTATGACGGCCGTACCATTGGCCATGCGCCATCACTCGTATCTGTTTTCAGATACATCCTTTGTTATTCAGTGGCACATTTTGGGTATGTTCGCGCCTTCTTTTTTTACCGGGAACTTAATACGTCGCTTCGGAGTATTTAATATTTTATTTGCTGGCGGTGTACTGGGCATGGTTTGTGTTGCGATTAATCTTATGGGTAACAGCGTGTCCCATTTCTGGTTTGCGATGGTTTTTCTAGGTGTGAGCTGGAACTTCCTTTTTATAGGCGCTACGACGCTATTGACAGAAACTTATCATTCCGAGGAACAATTCAAGATACAGGCATTGAATGATTTCATGGTATTTACGATGGTGGCAGTTGCATCGCTTTCGGCCGGGGCGTTTCAGTACCAGCTGGGTTGGAGTGCGGTGAATGTCGGCGCGTTGCCGTTGCTTGGCATTATTCTTGTCAGCGTGGTTATTGTAATGCGGAAAAGTGAACGCCAGGGGATAGATCCCAATCTGGAAGTGATACAACAGGAAAGTGAAGCATGAGGTACAGCTTTCGGATTTGATTTGGGAAGAATATCACCCATGATCGAATACAGGGAAATTAAAAAAACAATATTGATTTTATGAATACGGCGTTTAATTGAGATTGTTAGGTTGATGGGGGGGGGAGCAGGTAAATTACGTGACAACACAATACATGGCTGGGTAACAAAGTGGTTATGTAATGGATTGCAAATCCATTGACCTCGGTTCGATTCCGAGCCCAGCCTCCAAATCTTTTAAATAGAATGATAGCGCAGTAACTGCGCCTAGAAAGAAGAAATAACGACAGGAGTCAGGCAGTGGGATTATTTCAGGTTAGGATGAACCAATTAATCCTGGTATCGCAGCAATATCTCGAATTATCAGGACCAGGCGAGAGCCAACATCCAGACCAGGCAGTCACTCACCGCTGCACTCCAACCCTAAATTCCAGTTGGCCCCGAACAGCAGCTAGTGTCCGGTACATTTAACAACACACCATAATGTCCGAGGGAGATGGTACAGTGACGATGATATCCAGATATGTACAGCGGGTAAAATATGCCGAAAATCCAGCTTCGAAATTACTGGCTCTCTTTGGAGGGTTTATATTTTCGATATCAGTACTGGCAGATTCGGGTATCACATTCAAAAATTTGGCAGATGATGCGAGTCAGAAAATCGACTATGAGCACGTCCATTCCACAACATTTGCTGAGATCGAGAGATTCCGGAATTTATCCTTGACCAACCCATTATCGTTCACGGATCTGTTCGATATGCCGCATCAGTCCTATGGAATTCCAGGTGCAGCGGTCTTCGATTATGATCGCGATGGTGACCTGGATATCTATCTGGCCAATGGGCCAGGAGCCGCTAATAGTCTATATTCCAGCCAATTAAAGGAAACTGGAAAATTGAGTTTTATCGAAGTTGGTGTGGAAGCCGGCGTTGATGCCACCACTCAGGATAGCAGCGGCGTTTGCTATGGAGATATCGATAATGACGGAGATTATGACCTTTACGTATTAGGTCGGGGAGAACCCAATCGCCTGTACATAAACCAGGGTAATGCCCGATTTGTCAAGGCAGAGTCTAGCGGCGTAAAGGGAGGATCCCTGACATCGAGTTCCTGTGCCATGGGCGATGTCAATAATGACGGCCTGCTGGATATAACCGTATCCAATGCAGTTGATCTGAGTCGATACTCGGCCTGTTTTGTTGAAGTGTTTTCCAGAAATCAGCCTAACCAGCTTTACCTTAATAATGGAGATAATACATTTACGGACGCGAGTGCGACCTCCGGAATTCTGAGACTCAAAGGGTTTCCAGGCTATGCCGAGGGTAGTGCTGGCTATACCTGGGCATCAGCCATGGTTGATATCAACCGTGATGGTAATACCGATATTATTTACGCTGACGAACAATGCGGTATACCTACGACCACCAATGGTGGCGTAGACCGTGGCTATATCCATGTCATGCTAAATGATGGGACCGGCCAGTTCAAAGACAATCCGGTTATCATCAACGAAGTATCAGCCAGCGCATGGATGGGCTTGGCCTTTGGTGATCTCAACTGTGACGGCAATCTTGACATGCTGGTATCAAATGCGGGTGATTATGGCTTCCCTTCATTTGGTGGCGACTACGTTCTGGGCGGTATGACCACACGGTGGTTTCTCGGCAAAGGTGACGGAAGTTTTACTGATCCAGGTGTTGGCGGCCTGAAAGCATCCGTCTTTACCTGGGGCGTTGGTATTTTTGACTATGATAATGATGGCGATCAGGACATGATATGGCAGGGGGGACTGGATCTTGATTACCAGGTATGGGCTGATAACCCGGGTGTTATACTTGCCAATGATGGGTGCAGTGCAAACTTTACGTGGGATAAGCAAGCAATTAAGACCAACTACACGCGCCGCAACCCCAGAGGGCTCGCCATGGGCGACCTAGACCAGAACGGTTTCGTGGACTTTGTTACTGTCTCAAATTTTACTATTCCCGACGGCATTGCCCTGAAAAAGAGTCCGGCAGTATATGGATCCGTTTTTGATGATACGGCTTACTTTCTGCCGCTGTTTGAACCCCAGGTCATGGTTCCCGCGCCCGACCAGTTTGTATGGAACGGGATTGATCTGGCTCCAGGCACAGCAACTATCGAGATTAACAGCGGAGATAATGACAACGGATGGGTGGCTGTAAACTTGGCCGGCAGCATCGGTCTGACGGACCGAGGGCAGGTTAACCGGGATGGTATCGGTTCAGTTATCTCTTTCACGCCTGAAGACAAGCCCACTGTTATGACCAGCGTCCCCAGCGGACCGAGTTTTGCCTCACAACATAGTCTCGAAGCAAATTTCGGCTTGGGGTCAGCTGAATCGGGCACGCTCGAAGTGCTATGGCCGGGCGGTACACGCAATCGCCTCTACCATGTTAAGGCTGGAGAACGCATTGTAATGCCGGAGATTCCCTGCAGTTTCGATGCATACTGGGAAAACAAGCATAAGTACCATTCATGTGTATACCGTGCAGTGAGCGACCTGGTAAACGTAGGTGTTATCAAACGTAATAAAAAGCACCGCTATATCAACAGTGCAATGCGTGCGTTCAAGGAATACAAGCCAATGGAAGGTTATAACAAAGAAGAGGATTCCAGATATGAAGATGCTGAAAAACAGGGAGATGATTACTAGATTTACAAATTGGGAGCGACATGTACAGAGATCAAGATGATCGGAAAAGACACACAGGGAGAAATGGCATGAGAAAATTTACAGAGTTTTCAGTTAAGAATAGCTGTAGGGCTGCGTTGGTTCTGGTGCTGGGTTCAGCGAGTCTGGGGTTTGTTTCGGGGGCTGCCCTTGCTGGCTCGAAAACAACAGTTCCGGCAGGCTTTGATCATTATATCCTCTATATGGGAACAGGGGTTTTCGATCCATTCAATCCGGAACCGAGGCCGGGTGTAACCGGTTGCGCGGGTTTATTCTGCGATGGGAATTACTTCAATAAAGAGGTGATGAAACGTACTGACGCCGAGATAGAGTCACTTGAGGTAGAGGCAAAGGCATTCTTTTTGACGCGCTTTGGAATCGACGTAGACGACCCCGATCTTCAGGGGCGAGTGATTCTCAAACGTTGGGGCATGAATCCAGACTTTGAATACCGGGCTTATCAGATTTCAGGCATGAAGGTGCCTCCGGAGGGTTACAGGGTCCGTGATGGCGGATGGTATATGCAGATAACTGATCCAGACGGTGTGCCGCTGGGCGGTGAGTTTGCTGGCACCCACGGTCCTGCAAATTCGTTCTTCTTTTTTGGACACTATAATATTCAGATTGAAAAACATGGTCATAAACATGACGAAGAGATCGTCATCCCGTACAAGGCGCTTACCCCCGTGACGCCTCAGCCCGACGGCAGTTTCCTTATCCGCTGCGAACTGAATCATCCTGAGTGGGGTGGTGGCATCGTTCAGGGTCAGGTAGCGAATATCACTCTACCGAATGGCATGGTTAAGGGCAATGGTCGCAATGTAGTGACGTTCCCGGCAGTTAGTCGAATAGACTCCTTCAAGAATGGTTACGAGGTGCCTGAAGGCGATGAGGACTGATTCATGAGGGACTGTTTCCAGGGTTCCTGAAGCAGGAATTCTATTCCCATGATAACAGAACGCTAGTCCGTATAGGCCGGTGGTGGTATCGTGATACAGATACCGCCACCGGCTTTTTTGTTTTTGTCAAGCAAGAAAAGGCACCATGCATACGTGGCAGCCAGATTGTCTCTCTAAAAATTGCACAAGCAACTCTCTTCCAGCGTTTTTGCCGTGAATACGCTGTGGTAAACGCGATTCCGCTGGATTATGCTTTAAATCAAACAGGCTTGTCGCCAATAAGATACATCCGCAAGGTATTTTGTAAGCGATAAAACGGCCGGTAATAAAATGTTCATCTTGTGTTCTTTTGCAAGTGTGAATTTCAAAAATGCCTAATTTTCCTCCCCCTTTTTTTCCCATAATGTAGCCACCTGTAATGCTGGCCAATCAGCCATGTATACCGCAGGGAAGTTATAAATATACTTGTCAGGCATGTTGCCCTGATGGATAAATATTCAAAGATATTCAAGAAGGGAGATGTTATGAACGCCAACTTAAAAATTCAGGATTGCTGCGAGGGGATCGATAGCATAATAAATAATTATTCACTCGGTTCTTATGACCGACTATCTATTATTTCCGGTCACTACTGCCTATCAGAAGAGTTATCCGATCTTTCGCACGAAGGTGAGGCGGAGGAAGCATCATTTGATTTCGGGGCTGAATTGTGTGCCAAGCTTAACGAATCGGGCAAGGTGGCAACATTAATATTGTTTATCAACGATATTGGTATCGAGTCAGGAAGAAGAAGTGAACTCATTGATTCATACGTAATACCAGATAATTACATGGCCTTACTACGTAAAAATCGTACGCCATTAAACAAGGTGAAAGTTGTGTTTGAGAGTGTTGTCAGAAACCGGGCATCGAAAGAAATCAGAAAATTGAAAAAGAACCAAAGCAATGCCTTTGAAATCCTTTCATCAGTAGACAAACGCCTTGTTCGATGTGTTGATCCGGCAGCCGTTTGTGAAGTTCCTTCGATGGAAAAAATGGCGATCACCATAAAGGGGCCTGATGACGAATATCTCGTCGTAAAAGAAGGTAGTAATCCTAAATGCAATACAATATTAGCGACGCTATTTGAACAGAGCAGGTCGGAGTATGGAAGCCAGGTTTCTATCAACTGCTTTAATGAGATATATATAAACAGAATTCGTCTGGGCTCTTATGTCTATAAAACGCTATTTAGTAATGAAATGGACATGGTCGATCTGTTTTTCGATGAAAATGGTTTGACCTGACCATCCAGCAGTTCGGATTCCCGTTTTGCGTTATGAGGGTTCCCGTTGCAGGTAATACCAAGGTCTTTTTTGATATTTTTCGTGCGCGGCTGGCGCGACGTAATTCATCTTGAGGGGAATGCCATGTTGAAGCTCAGAAATACCTTTACAGGTGATAAGGAAAAATTTATCCCTATGATAGACGGCAAGGTGTCCATGTATGTTTGTGGAATGACGGTATATGATTATTGCCACATTGGGCATGCCCGTGTGCTGGTGGTTTTTGATGTTTTATCCAAATACCTGCGATACATTTACGGTGATGAAAATGTCGTTTATGTGCGAAATATTACAGATATTGACGATAAAATTATTGCCCGCGCACTACATAATAATGAAGCGCTGGATGACCTGACGGGACGTTATATAGCAGCTATGCACGAAGATACCGAAAGGCTTGGCGTGCAGGATCCGGATATGGAGCCACGCGCTACTCATCATATGCCGCAGATTATTGCGATGATAGCGACGTTAATTGAAAAGGAGGTTGCCTACCAGGCGCAGAACGGAGATGTATATTTCAGAATAAGCGCAGCCACTGCCTATGGTCGCCTGGCACGAAAAAATATTGACGACCTAAGAGCGGGCATTCGGGTTGAGGTTGACGATGTCAAGGAAAATCCACTGGACTTTGTTTTGTGGAAGCATACTAAACTTGGTGAACCCAGCTGGAATTCACCATGGGGCAAGGGTCGCCCTGGCTGGCATATAGAATGTTCTGCGATGTCTATGCACTGCCTTGGAGACCAGTTTGATATTCATGGTGGTGGACTTGATCTGAAATTCCCTCATCATGAAAACGAGATTGCACAATCTGAAGGATGCAGCGGGCATAAATACGTCAATTACTGGGTGCACAACGGGTTTGTTCGAATCGATAGCGAAAAAATGTCGAAATCACTTGGGAATTATGTATTTATCCGGGACGTTCTGCAAGAGTACAAGCCTGAAGTAGTACGCTATTTCATTATCAGCAGCCATTACCAGAGTCCGCTTAACTACTCAGAAGCAAATCTTGAGAATGCGAAGTCATCTTTGTTTTCATTTTATCGTGCACTTGTCGGGTTTGAGCTTCCGGATAGCATTCAAATCGAAAACGATAACAAATACAGCAGGGCATTTTTTGAAGCGCTGGATGACGATCTTAATACTCCAGTGGCGTTATCTGTGTTATTCGAAATGCTGCGAGAAGTTAATAAAATACGGCATATAAAGGGTTCAGCGCCTGAAGTATTGGCCATGGCAGCCCAATTGAAAGCGCATGCTGGACTACTGGGCCTGCTCAAGGATGATCCGGTTGAATTTCTTCAGTCTGCAATACGTCCAGGCTCGATTTCGAGTGAGGAAGTGAACGGCATGATTGAGCGTCGTGCATTGGCAAAGCGCGAGAAAAACTGGGAGGAGTCTGATCATATCAGAGATTGCCTGGCAGCCCAGGGAGTTGTGCTGGAAGACTCGCATGAAGGACAGCATTGGCGCAGGGCATAAATACCGTTGGAACGAGAATGTCGTAACGGCAATCCAGCCGGGGTGCATGAGTGCGGGGTTAAGAATGGAAGCAAGACAACTAGAACCAGGGAGGTTAAATCATCTGACACCGCTGGAAGCATGGAGGCTCCTGCAAACTGACGCTTCAGCATTACTTATCGATATACGATCCGACATGGAATATCTTTTTGTTGGGCATCCAGTAGGCGCAGTTCATGTCCCGTGGATCAGTGAACCATCATGGTCTATTAACCAGCATTTTGTCACTGAAGTGCGTAAATTACTGCCCGGTATAAATTGCAGGCTGGAGAAGGATTGCCCCCCCGTCATCCTTATTTGCCGAAGTGGAAGACGCTCCATTGACGCCGGATTGTCTCTATTGGAGGAAGGCATCAATTATGTCTGCAATGTGGCCGAGGGTTTTGAGGGAGAGCTGAATTCCAGTCACCAACGGAGCAGCCTGGGTGGCTGGAGGTTCTGCGGCTTGCCATGGGAGCAGTGCTGAAATGGTTATTTTCAAGCTCAATGGGGTGAAAAAACAACATGATAAAAAATGAAAAAATTGATCTGAACCTGTTTCTGGTATTCGATACGATATATCGGAAAAAAAGTATTACCGAAGCAGCTTATGCGTTGCAGATTACCCAGCCTGCCGTCAGTAATGCGCTTTCACGGCTGAGAAATCTGTTGGGCGATCAGCTTTTTGTGCGCTCATCGCGCAGTATGGCACCGACACCTTTGGCTAATCGCATGGCGCCGGAAGTGAGGGATGCACTTGCCCGCTTTGAAGCATTTGTTGATCGCAGTGATCAATTTGACCCCCAAAACTGTTCGAAAACCTTCCGGTTGGCTCTGACCGATTACGGTGCAGCGACCATCCTTCCCAGACTCACTGATATCCTGAACCGAAAGGCGCCAAACGTTTCGCTACGTATACATCGTCTGGAGGAAAGAAATGTGTCCGATGCACTCGCAAACGGTGAAGTGGATCTGGCGTTTGCATCTGGATTGAGTGTGAAGGCAGACATTTATGCAAAGCATTTGTTTTCTGACGATTTTGTTGTTTTGGTGCGCAAGGGGCACCCGGATATTCAGGGGTCAATATCGATGGAAGCTTTTTGCAAGTTACCCCATGTTCTATACACACCTCATGAGCGAAAGAAAGGCATTGTCGACAAGCTCCTGGCAGAACGAGGACTTGAGCACAAGACTAAGATCTATACGACGCATGCATACTCGATACCGGAGGTTATTGCGCTGACCGACTACATTACCGTTATACCAGGGAAATTAGCAGCTGCATTTTCAATGGGCGAGGAATTCCAGTGTTTACCGGCACCGTTGAAGCTCCCGGAAATAGATATGATGCAATTCTGGCATCTTCGTACGCTTAAGGAGCCAATGAATGGTTGGCTAAGAGGTATACTCGACGAGCTCTTCCGATGTGAAGCGATAGACAGAATGCGAAGACTGAGTTCTGTTGCCGGTTAACAGCATTAGTCTGTTGGATATAGCTGCACGGGCATTCGACCTTCAATCAGATCTGTTTCATTTTTTATCGCGTCAGTAAAAAAATCCATAAATACCTTGACCCGAGCGATATGCCGTAAATCAGGGTGTGTAAGCAACCATATGCTGGTGGAAAGACTTTCAGGTGGTGGAAATACTCGTTCCAGCAATGGTTCTCTGTCAGCTAGAAAGCAGGGTAATGGCGCTATGCCGAGGTCCTGTTTGGCTGCCTCAAGCAGGCCAAGCAGTGTATTGCTGCGAAACTGAACAGACGCAGTGGGGAAGTTTTGCCTTAGCCAGTTATTGGCTGGCAGATGGCTCAAATCATCGTCCGGCATCAACCAGGCACAGTCTTCGATCGTGCCGGTGGTGCGCCTTTTCAGATATTCTGTAGACGCATAAAGCGTGGTAGCCAGTTGGCATAACCTGCGGCCAACCATGGTTTCAGGTCACTGCTGTCCCGTTAACTGAACGAAAAAAGGCTTAAATCTCAATGAACTGTTACAATGCAAGTACGACCAAACAC
>JALWRY010000444.1 GCA_027080445.1 Thiohalobacter sp.
AAGGAAGCCTACGCCAAAGTCATGATGCGTGAGATGGGCAAGATCTGGCCACAGGGGCTGGCGGAGGTCGAAAAGTGCGCCTTGTGCTGTGACTACTACGCCGAAAATGCCGAGCGGTTTCTGCAGCCCGAGGATGTCGATACCGAGGCGTATCACAGTTTTGTGACCTACAAGCCGCTGGGTGTGGTGCTGGCGGTGATGCCGTGGAATTTCCCGCTGTGGCAGGTCTTCCGCTTTGCGGCGCCGGCCCTGATGGCTGGTAACGGCGCCCTCCTGAAGCACGCCCCCAACGTCTTTGGTTGCGCCCTGTTGATCGAGGACGTATTCCGCGAGGCCGGACTGCCGGATGACCTGTTCCGTTCCCTGCTCATCGACGTGCCACAAACCACCGAAGTGATCCACGATCCACGGGTGGCGGCGGTGACTATTACCTCCAGTGTGGCGGCCGGTCGCGCCGTGGCCAGTGAAGCCGGCAAGGTACTGAAAAAGTGCGTGCTGGAACTGGGTGGATCAGACCCCTTTATCGTGCTGGAAGACGCAGACATCGACAAGGCGGTAGAGGTCGGCATTGTCGGCCGTTTCCAGAACAGTGGGCAGAGTTGTATTGCCGCCAAGCGATTTATTGTTGTCGACGCGGTCTACGATGAATTCGAGCAAAAATTTGTCGAAGCGGTGAAACAACTCAAAATGGGCGATCCGGCCGAGGAGGGTGTCTTCATTGGCCCGCAGGCACGGATGGATCTGCGCGATGGCCTGCACGACCAGGTGCAGCGCACCGTGCAGGCTGGCGCTAGCTTGCTCGTTGGTGGCGAGATTCCAGACGGGCCGGGGGCTTTCTATCCCGCGACCGTGCTGGCGGGTGTCAAGGAAGGCATGGCGGCCTGGTCAGAAGAGTTGTTTGGCCCGGTGGCGACGCTGATCCGGGTCAGTGACGAGGCCGAGGCCATCAAGGTCGCAAATGGCACCGATTTCGGCCTGGGCGGCGCGGTGTGGACGCAGGATCTGGCGCGCGGTGAGCGCATCGCCGCAGATGCGATACAGTCCGGCGCGGCTTTCGTCAATGAAATGTCTAAATCCGATCCACGCATGCCGTTTGGCGGTATCCGCAACTCCGGTTACGGCCGCGAGCTGTCGATTTTCGGCATCCGCGAGTTTGTCAACGTGCATGCGGTGTGGGTAAACAGGCTGGACTAATGACGGGCTTGTTTGCAATCTAAATGCGAATCATTATAATTTAAGATCCTTTTCACAAAGTATCTGTATGCCCCATGAAACGTATTGCGCTGATATTGTCTCTCCTGTGCCTGTCACCCGTTACCCATGCGGCTGATTTTCAACAGCTTCTTCAGCTTATTGATTACGTGGGCGTTGACTATGCCAAGGCCGTCGGCGATGGCAAGGTGAAGAATCCCGGTGAATACGGGGAAATGAAGGATTTTACCCAGGGTATCGCCAGGCAGGTTGAAGGGCTGCCTGAAGGAACTGTGCGGGACGGACTGGTCAAGACAAGCCGTAAACTGGCGGAAAGCGTGGTCAACAAGGTTGATCCCGGCGAAATACGCGCCCTGACGGCGCAAATGCGCCAGGCCATTATCGATGGCTACAAGGTTACCGTGGTGCCGCGCAAGGCGCCCGACCTGGCGCGAGCGGCACAGCTTTACCGCGAGCACTGCGCCGGTTGCCACGGCGTTAATGGCGCCGGTGACGGCCCATTGGCAAAAGGCCTGCAACCGCCACCGATTGATTTCACCGATCGTGCCCGTTATGCCCAGCGCAATCTGTACGGCCTGTACAGTACTATCACGCATGGCGTTGCCAATACCTCCATGAAACCCTTCCGTGAGCTGTCCGACGAGGACCGCTGGTCGCTGGCATTCTATGTCGGCCAGTTTGCTGTCAGTGATGCAGAGCGGAACGGCTCGGACAGTGCCTTTTCCGCTCCCGAACTGGCCCCCTTGCAGGATATTCGCAAGCTCACTGTTTTGACGCCCGCTGAAGCCGAACAGCAATATGGCAAGGCCGGCGGTGAGTTGATGGCCTACCTGCGTACCCGCCCCGCTGCGCTGTTTTCCAACCGTTCGCCGCTGGAGTTTTCACTGCACCGGCTGGATGACGTGGTCAGCGCCTACCGGGCCGGTGACCACGACAAGGCGTATCGCACGGCAGTGGAAGCCTACCTGGAAGGTTTCGAACTGGTGGAACAGGGACTCAATGCCGTGGACAGCAAGTTGCGGCTGGATATTGAACAGTCCATGACGAAGCTTCGTAACCAGATACGCCAGGGGGTACCGGTCGATCAGCTGGAGGCGGCAGTGATCGATATCAAGGGCAAGCTGGAAATGGCCGACGAGCGCCTGAGCGGGCGCAGCCTGTCCGGAACAGCGGCCTTCGCCAGTGCTTTTTTCATCCTGGTGCGCGAAGGCCTGGAAGCCCTGCTGGTGGTTGCCGCGCTGGCGGCCTTCCTGGTCAAGACCGAGCACCGCCACAGTATGCGTTACCTGCACTATGGCTGGGTCGGCGCGCTGGGTGCGGGTTTCCTGACCTGGTGGGCATCGATGTCGCTGGTGGAAATCAGCGGCGCCAGCCGTGAGGTGACCGAGGGCGTGGCGGCCTTGACGGCCACCGCCGTGCTGTTCTATGTCGGTTTCTGGTTGCACGACAAGACCAATGCGGCTCAGTGGCGTCAGTTTATCGAAACCAACGTCCGCAAGGCGCTCGGTTCCGGTACGCTGTGGGGGCTGGCCGGTCTGTCATTCATCACCGTGTACCGCGAGATATTCGAGACCATCCTGTTCTACCAGGCGCTGTGGGCGCAGACCGATGCCGCTGGCAAGAGCATGGTGTTGAGCGGCTTTGGCGCCGGGGTCGGGGTACTGGTGGTGCTCGCCTGGCTGATCATGCGCTATAGCGTGCGC
>JALWRY010000445.1 GCA_027080445.1 Thiohalobacter sp.
GTTCAAAAATCTTGTCGATCTTTTCTTTCAACGTCACCGCCGTGAAAGGCTTGACCACATAGCCGTTTACACCGGCCTGGGCCGCCTCGATAATTTGCTCGCGCTTGGATTCAGCCGTCACCATCAGTACCGGCAGGGAGGCCAGTTTCTCGTCTTCCCGCACGGCTTTCAGCAAATCAATGCCGGTCATACCGGGCATATTCCAGTCGGTAACAAGAAAGTCGAAGTTTCCATTCTGCAGCATCGGCAAGGCGGTATTACCGTCATCGGCTTCCTGCGTGTTGTTGAACCCCAGATCACGCAACAGGTTCTTGATGATGCGCCGCATTGTGGAAAAATCGTCCACAATGAGAATTTTCATGTCAGTGTCCAAGGGTACTCTCCCGTCTTACGCTGTTAATCGTTCCCTGTTTCGGCATCTAGCGGTATTTCCTGATCACGATTTTCCGGTCCACTCGCCCATTCGGGCTCTCAGGCGGATGAGTGCCTGACCGTGAATCTGACAGACACGCGACTCGCTCACGCCGAGTACCTCACCGATTTCCCGCAGGTTCAGTTCCTCGTCGTAGTACATGGCCATGACCAGCCTTTCGCGTTCCGGCAGCCCGGAAATCGCCTTGGCGAGTGCCGCCTTGAAATCCGACTTGTGCAGGCTGTCCAGCGGCTCGTTACGCGGCTGGCCCGCTACCGGTTGAGGCGACTCTTCACCGTTGATACCCGCATCATCGATACTGAATACCCGGCAACCCGTGGCGTCCTGCAGGATCCGGTGGTACTCATTGAGTTCGATACCGAGCTTTTCGGCGACTTCGACATCGCGGGCATCCCGCCCTTCCTGGTTTTCGATCTCGCGCACCGCCTCGGCGACCTGCCTGGCCTTGCGATGGACCGAACGCGGCGTCCAGTCGGTGCGACGAATTTCGTCCAGCATAGAGCCGCGAATACGGATACCGGCATAGGTTTCAAAACTGGCGCCCTGGGTGGCGTCATAATTCCGTGAAGCCTCCAGCAAACCGATCATTCCCGCCTGTATCAGGTCATCGGCCTGTACGCTTGGCGGCAAGCGGCTCATCAGGTGGTAGGCAATACGCTTGACCAGGGCAGCATGCTTGGTGACCAGGTCATCACTGTCAGGATCGGGGGTAGCGACGTACATAGCGGCTCCATTCATACCGGCATCTCCATGTGTCCGTTGTGCGACTGGATAAGGCGTTCTACAAAAAACTCGAGGTGTCCCCCAGCAGCACTCGGCACAGGCCATTTATCGGTTTTCTGTGCAAGATTCTTGAAGGCCATCGAAGAACGGCTGCGCGGGTACGCCTGCACCACGGCGCGCTGTTTGCGCACAGCCTTCTTCAGATAGTCGTCGTGGGGAACAGCCCCCATAAACTCCAGCGTTACATCGAGGTAACGATCGGTAACCCGTAATATCTTGTTAAACAATTCCCTTCCCTCCTGGGCGCTGTGTGCCTGGTTGGCGAGTACCCGGAATCGCTGAATGCCGTAATCGACGTTCAGCACCTTGATAAGCGCGTAGGCGTCCGTTATTGATGCGGGTTCGTCGCACACCACCACCACAACCTCCTGGGCGGCGCGACTGAAACTGGTGACACTTTCATTGATACCTGCCGCGGTATCGATAATCAGCGTATCGACATCGTGATTAAGCTCGCTGAAGGCCCTTATCAGGCCGGCATTTTCCAGGGTGGAAAGCTCTGCCAGCCGCTTCACGCCGGACGAGGCGGGTACCACCATGATCCCCGATGGCCCGCTGATAATGACTTCCTCCAGGGTTCGTTCGCCGTCGATAACGTGTGAAAGATTCTTGTCCGGGTGGAGACCCAGCAGCACATCGATATTGGCCAGGCTGAGGTCGGCGTCGAGCAGCATGACCTGCTTGCCGGCGTCAGCCATGGCCACCGCGAGGTTGACCGAAACATTGGTCTTCCCCACGCCACCCTTGCCACTGGTTACTGCAATCACTCTGACTGGATTCGGTTGCGCCATACGTCGTAGTCCGGCTGCCTGATCAAACAACATTTCAGACATGTACATTTGCCCGGCACCCTCCATAGGTCTCCGCCATCAGCGATTCAGCGGGAAGTTCCCGTTCACTCGCGAGGGCTGTCGCCTGCTGTATCAACTCACTGGCGCGCGCGACCTGTATGTCCTCGGGTACCCGCTGGCCGTTCGTGACAAAACGTAATGGCAACTGCTGTTCAATAACGGCAGACAGCACGCCACCCAGACTGGCGGCTTCGTCGAGCTTGGTGAGTATGGCCCCGTCCAGCGGAACGCCGGAAAAGGTGCGAATGGTTTCATCCATGACCGACGGGTGTACGGTGGCCGACAACACCAGCAGGGTGCGGATCGGCAAACCGGTATCGGACAAGGTGGCAAACTGCTCTGTCAGGCGTACATCGCGTTGACTCATACCCGCCGTGTCGATCAGTACCAGCCGCTTGTCGGACAGGCTGTTCAGCGTGGAACGCAATTCGTTATGATCGGACGCCACCTGCACCGGGATACCCAGCAGACGGCCATAGGTCATCAGTTGTTCGTGTGCGCCGATGCGGTAACTGTCGGTGGTCACCAGCGCGACATGCCGCTGGCCGTGGCGGAGCACATAACGCGCCGCCAGTTTGGCGATGCTGGTTGTCTTGCCCACACCGGTTGAACCGACCAGTGCGACCATGCCGCCCTGATCAAGCAAATCTTCATCGGCGACCGGGAGTCTGGCGGCCAAATCTGTCATGGCCAGTTGCCAGGCATGGTCTTCGTCCCTGGCGTGTACCGCGGGTGCGGAAACCTGTTCAACCAGTGCTGTGCCGAGTTCCATGCGACCCAGGCGGCGCATGACGTCGGCGTGCAGTGGCTCGCGACGTTTCATATCGCCCCAGGCCAGGTGG
>JALWRY010000446.1 GCA_027080445.1 Thiohalobacter sp.
GCCGGGACATTATGGAAGGCGACCTGTCGCGTCGTATTGCGCAACAACACAGTGGTGACGAGTTTGATTTACTGGCGAGCAACCTCAATGCCATGCTCGATAAAATCGAGGCACTGATGGATAACGTACGGCGTGTCTCTGACAGTATCGCCCACGACCTGCGCACACCGCTGGCGCGCCTGCGCAACCGGCTGGAACAACTGCGCGAAGAACAGGGAAAAGACGGTCAGAACCTCGAGCTTGTCGAGCAGGCCATCGCCGATGCTGACGGCCTGCTGAAAACCTTCAATGCCCTGTTACGCATTGCGCGTATCGAAACACAACAACATGTTGAGTCTTTTGCCGACACTGACATGGGCGCCCTGCTTCACGATGTCGTTGAACTCTACGAACCACTCGCCGAAGAAAAACACCAGTCCCTCAAGCTGCGTGTGGACGCAGAGGTCCACCTGCTGGGTGACCGCGACCTGCTGTTCCAGGCCATGGCCAATTTACTGGACAACGCCATTAAATACACCCCGTCCGACGGTGTCATTGAGATCGTACTGGACAAGCCGGATAAAAAAGGCCGGATTACCCTGACCGACAATGGACCCGGCATCCCGGCAACTGAACGCGAGCAGGTATTTCAACGCTTCTACCGGCTGGAAAAAAGCCGCACCAGCCCTGGTAACGGACTTGGCCTCAGCCTGGTAGAGGCCGTGGCAAGCATCCACGACATGACCCTGACACTGGAAGATAACCACCCGGGCCTCAGGGTCTGTTGCACTTTCCCGGCACTATATCCTGACGTACATTAACAAAACTTAACCTTCCATCCACTTCCTGTTAAATCAGGCTGGACTAATGTGGTTTCCAGCATCGATGCCATGCCTGTTAAACGAGGTCAGTCACATGAATATTACCCGGAAGCATTTCGCCGCAGTCAGCTTTCTGCTTGCTGTAACAGCCCTTGAACCCCTCGCTATCCTGGCCGCCACACCTGCAACCCGGTCACAAACTGTACCTGATACCAGTCAGCAGCAACTCCGGCAGGCGGAGAAGATGGCGGCGGAAGGGCGTGAGGCCATGTCGGACATTGTTGCCGCACACCAGCTGCTCAACAAACAGCACAATAGCGAGGCCCGGCAATATCTCGACAAGGCCAGGAGACTGTTAAGCCGGTTGAAATCCGAAATTACCGCCGACAGGGAAAATACTACCGGCCTGATTCCCATCTATACACAACTGGGTGTCCGGGAGGGAGAGAAAATCACTGAACAGATCAGGCAGAAGGTAGGTTTGACCCACCTGGATGCCATACGCGGGAGACATAAAAAGGTCGTCAAGAGCCTTGAAAACATGGGTGTTGAACTTCAGTACAATTTTGTGGACTTACCGGTTGCCCCAACACTTGAAAAAGTCGAATCCGCCCTCACGTCTCTCGGCGAGAAAAACATCCACGAGGCGAGTGAAATACTGTCCGGCATAGGGAAGAGCCTGGTCCACGACAGCATTCTCGTCAATGCGAAAAAGCACGAACCGGCAAGCTGAAGCTGTCGCGAAATACACTGAATACTGGCAAGGAGTCGTAACCATGAGCGCAACAATCGTACCGGCAGAGGCCGGGGCCGCAGGCAGCAACTATGAGGCTTTTCACCGCATCCGCGAACACCTGCAACAACGCATTATCGGTCAGCAGACCCTCATCGACCGCCTGCTCATCGCCCTGCTGGCCGACGGCCACCTGCTGGTGGAAGGCGCACCGGGACTGGCCAAGACCACGGCCATCAAGGAACTGGCCGAGGTACTGGAAGGCGATTTCCACCGCCTGCAGTTCACCCCCGACCTGCTGCCCGGCGACCTGACCGGTACCGACGTCTACCGCCCCGAAACCGCGGATTTTCATTTTCAGCCGGGTCCCCTGTTCCATAACCTGATCCTTGCCGACGAGATCAACCGCGCACCCGCCAAGGTGCAATCCGCGCTACTTGAGGCCATGGGGGAAAAACAGATCACCGTGGGCCGCCACACCTACTCACTACCGCGCCCGTTCCTGGTGATGGCGACCCAGAACCCGATTGAACAGGAAGGTACCTATGCCCTGCCGGAAGCCCAGCTGGACCGTTTCCTGATGCACGTGCGTATCGACTATCCCGATGCACAGTCCGAACATGCAATTCTCAAGCTGGTTCGCGAACAGGCCGCGCGTGAAGACAGCGATTCGAAACCGGTCGAGCTGGAACTGCGCAAGGCGCAAATCTTTGCCGCCCGCCAGGAAGTGCTGGACATCCACATGGCCGAAGCGGTGGAGGAATACCTGGTACAACTGGTGCTGGCCAGTCGCGATCCTTCCCCCTACAGCGAAACGCTGGCGCGCTGGATAAACTTCGGCGCCAGTCCGCGCGCCACCATCGCACTCGACCGCTGCGCGCGCGCCCACGCCTGGCTGGAAGGCCGGGACTATGTCTCGCCTTCCGATGTACAGGCCATCGCTTTCGACGTTTTGCGCCACCGCCTGCTGGTGTCCTTCGAGGCCGAGGCGGAAGGCAAGACCTCCGATGACATCATCCGCGAACTGCTGGAACTGATCCCGGTTGCCTGACATGAAACTTGCTGACGCCATTCTCTCGCGGATCCGTCAATGGCGACGCAAGCCTGCCGATACCGCTGCCGCCACCCGGGTGGAAGCAAGCCCGGACACGGCCCTCAATCCGTCCACCCGGGTGACGCTCGACGATCTGATCCGCTTGCGACAACAGGCCCGGAATCTCGGTCTCTTCCGCACCCGGGTCGCGCGTGCACAGCTTGCCGGTAACCACGCCTCACGTTTCCGCGGCCGCGGCATGGACTACCAGGAATCGCGTATCTACCAGGCCGGCGACGACATCCGCAACATGGACTGCCGCGTCACCGCGCGCACCGGCA
>JALWRY010000447.1 GCA_027080445.1 Thiohalobacter sp.
TCGCTTTATATCGCGCTTGGACTGCTGCTGCCGGGCCTGCTGCAGGCGTACAGTGCGCCGCAAAAACTGTTTGCCGAGCACTGTGCCCGCTGCCACGGCGACAACCGCCTGGGGGAGATGGGGCCTGCCCTGCTACCGGAAAACCTGCACCGACTGCACAAAAACAGGGCTGCAGGCGTGATCGCCAATGGCCTGCCCGCAACCCAGATGCCGGCCTTTGGCAAGACACTGACTGCCGCACAGATCGATACACTGGTCGATTACATCTACTCGCCACCGGCACACCCGCCGGTCTGGGGTGAAAAGGAAATTCGCGCCAGCCATATTGTCTACCCGGCCTATAAAACGGCAAGCCCGTCCGACAAGCCGGTCTACGACGCTGACCCGTTGAACGTGTTCCTGGTCGTGGAGTCTGGCGACCACCATGTCACCGTACTCGATGGCGACCGCATGGAACCCATCACGCGCTTCAAATCACGCTTTGCCCTGCATGGCGGACCCAAGTTCTCTTCGACCGGGCGCTATGTCTACTTTGCCTCTCGCGACGGCTGGATCACCAAGTACGATATGTACCGGCTGAAAGTTATCGCCGAAATACGCGCCGGCATCAATACGCGTAACGCGGCCGTCTCTGCCGATGACCGTTATGTGCTGGTCGGCAACTATCTGCCACATACCCTCGTGCTGCTGGACGCCAGGGATCTCAGCCTGATCAAAATCATTCAGGCGAAGGATGATTTCGGTAACAGCTCGCGGGTCAGCGCCGTCTATACTGCTCCACCCCGGCACAGCTTTATCGTTGCGCTGAAAGACCTCAAGGAAGTCTGGGAAATCAGCTACGCGGACAAACCGGAACCGGTCTATAACGGCCTGATGCATGACTACCAGCTACAGGAAGGCCTGGCGGAAACGGGCCGGTTCCCGGTACGGCGCATCCACCTGGACGACTACCTCGATGATTTCTTCTTCGATCCCGACTATAAAAACCTGATCGGCACCGCGCGCAATGCCCGCAACGGGCAGGTGGTCAACCTGCTGGTCGGTCGCAAGATCGCCGATATCGATCTCACCGGCATGCCCCACCTCGGCTCCGGCATTACCTGGAAATACAGGGATACACGCGTCCTGGCGACACCCAACCTGAAACAGGGCGTAGTCACAATTATCGATATGCACAACTGGAAAACGATCAAAAAGATCAGGACCGATGGTCCCGGCTTTTTTATCCGCAGTCATGAGAACACGCCCTACGCCTGGGTTGATGTATTTGTCGGACCTCACCGGGACGAAGTCCATATCATCGACAAGACAACCCTGAAAATCGTAAAAACCCTGAAACCTGTTCCCGGCAAGACCTCGGGGCATGTCGAGTTCACCCGTGACGGCAAAAAGGCTCTGCTGAGTATCTGGGAAAAAGACGGCGCCATCATTGTCTACGACGCCGCCACCCTGAAAGAAATCAAGCGCCTGCCCATGAGCAAGCCGGTCGGCAAATATAACGTCTACAACAAAATCACCCGTTCAGAAGGCACCAGCCACTAGCCCATGCTCATCAACCCATGAAAAAAACAGGATCAACCGGATTTTAGCCCCCGGATCGAAAACAGGTACTTGAGGGTTGAACAGGGCTGCATTACTATCGCCAGGAGTAGCGCTGTAAAGGAGTTTTCATGAACGTAAGGGAAACAAAACAAAAAATAACCTTGTCGGATTTGAAGGATGCCATAGAACACAAGGAATTCGAGCTACATTACCAGCCCAAAGTATCCATGATTACCGGTGAAATCAGCGGCGCTGAGGCACTGATCAGATGGCGAAAGCGTGACGGAACGCTGGTGCCGCCAATGGATTTTATTCCGCTGGCGGAAGAAAGCAACTTCATACGGGAAATTACAAAATATGTCTTTGATAAACTTGTTGTGGACTGTGCCGTTATCAGCGCTGTTAACAGCGCTGTTGCCATTTCCTTTAATACATCAGGAAAGGATTTCCATGATGATGAACTCACAAAGATCATCACTGCTGCAGTCAATAGCCGGCTTATTGACCCGACAAAGCTCGAAATTGAAGTCACTGAAACCATTCTGGTCGGTGAGGGTCACGCTAAAGACTGCCTTGATCAGTTATCAGAGCTCGGCATACCTATCGCAATGGATGATTTCGGCACCGGGCACTCCGGCCTTGTTGAACTGAGTAAATGGCCCTTTTCGATACTTAAAATCGATCAGAAGTTTGTCAGGGGTTTGAATGAATCACCCAAAGACCGTGAAATTCTCCAGGCAAGCATCAGGATGGCGCATCAGCTTGATATGGATGTTGTGGCTGAAGGCATCGAAGACGAGGAAACCTACAGGGTGCTCCAGGAGTATGGATGCAAAACAGGCCAGGGCTACTGGATCAGCAAACCGCTGTCTTTCATTGAATTTATCCTGTTCCTTAAACAATTCGAGAACCTGCCCGCCATGCCTGTGGGCTTGCTGTACATGGCGCAACTGGATCATATCCAGTGGAGAAAGACGCTGATTGATACGGCACTGTTTCTACATGGATCAAACGAAAAACGGGAACTGAAAAATCTGAGGGGCAGTCCGGAACTTCAACACACAAGATGCAAACTGGGCCTGTGGTATTACGGTGCCGGGCGCAAGCTTTCAGATATTAAAAGCTACAAACAACTTGAGCAACCACACATGAGGTTACACGCTATCGGTAAAGAACTGTTATCTGCGGCCAGCAACCACTGCAGCATGGATGAATTAACCACTTTAATACAAAGATTGAGTGAAAAGTCCCTGGAAGTGCTGGAAATGTTACAAACATTGGAAAACAGCTTACACGTAGATCAATATTCAGAGCACAGCATACCGGTAGAATAA
>JALWRY010000448.1 GCA_027080445.1 Thiohalobacter sp.
CAGAGAAAGGCGGCCCACATTGCGAACAGCCTCCAACGACTCATGACGATGACGGCCTCAACCCTTTCTCCTGGCTCCCTGCGAATATCCTATCCTCAGCGAGCTGTTTCAAGCATAGGATGACGAATTAATCAGAGTTGCCTTAGAGACGACCATCGACTTCATCGACGGGCAGTATGTGCTTGACGTCATAAAGCACGCCGTTATCTTTACAATACGCGCGTATGCCGGCGGCGCCCATCTCACGGAACTGCTTGTGCGCCACAGCCAGCACAACCGCATCATAGACGCCCTTCTCCGGCTGATCGACGGGCCTGACGCTATACTCACGCTCGGCTTCATCGGCGTCGACCCATGGGTCATAGACGTCCACATTAACGTTATAGCTTTGCAATTCCTCGATCACGTCAACGACGCGCGTATTGCGCAGGTCAGGGCAGTTTTCCTTGAAGGTCAAGCCCATGACCAGGATGCGTGAATCACACACCGGCAAGTGCGAACGGTTCATCAGCTTGAACACCTGCTCGGCCACGTAGGCGCCCATGCCGTCGTTTATACGCCGACCGGCAAGAATAACCTCGGGGTGATAACCGATTTCCTGCGCCTTGTGGGTGAGATAGTAGGGATCAACCCCGATACAGTGACCACCCACCAGGCCAGGGCGGAACGGCAGGAAATTCCACTTGGTCCCCGCAGCTTCCAGCACCTCGATGGTGTCGATACCAAGCCGGTTAAAAATCAGCGCCAGCTCGTTGATCAGCGCAATGTTGACGTCGCGCTGTGTATTCTCGATAACCTTGGCAGCTTCAGCAACACGGATGCTGCTGGCCTTGTGGGTACCGGCAGTAATCACCTTGCGGTACAGGGCATCGACAAAATCAGCCGCTTCCGGCGTGGAACCGGAGGTTACCTTCAATATGGTTGTCACCCGGTGTTCCTTGTCGCCCGGGTTGATGCGCTCAGGGCTGTAACCGACAAAGAAATCCTTGTTGAAAGCCAGGCCCGACACGTCTTCCATAATCGGCACACAGACTTCTTCAGTCGCACCGGGATAGACGGTTGACTCGAAGATGGCCACATCGCCCTTCTTGAGGATCTTGCCCAGCGTCCGGCTGGCTGACTCCAGTGGCGACAGGTCCGGGCGCTTGTAACGGTCGATCGGGGTCGGAACGGTCACAATAAAGACATTGCAACGACCCAGCTCATCGAGCTGGTCGGTATAGCTTAGCTGCTTCGCCCCGGCAAGCTCATCGCTATCCACCTCCAGCGTACTGTCCTTGCCGGATCTTAACTCATTGATACGCGGTGTATTTATATCAAACCCAACGGTGGGCATCAGCTTGCCAAACTCTACAGCCAAGGGCAGTCCCACGTACCCTAAGCCTATAATGCCGATTTTTGCCTGTTCTACGGACAGCATGTCATACCTCTGTTATTTTGCGGACGTATTGTGCGGGAGTGGCGCGGGAAGCGCCACCCGTTCCAGGTTTTGCACTGTCTCCAGCGCCTCGGAACGCAGCTTTCGCTTGATCAGCCAGGGCCCGATGATTGGCGGTATCCAGAAATCCGGCCGTACTTCGGAACGGATCAGAACCCGCGTGCCGTCTGGTTCCTGCCAGATATTGACCCGGGCATAGCCGTGCTGGAAATCACTGAGTTCGGGCACCACGACTGCGGTAATCGAACCATCCTGCGATTCGATAACATTCTGGACCTGGTGAATATGCTTGCAGTAGAACCAGACGCAGGCCTTTGTGACAGTTCTGACCTGGTAATCGCCCGCCTTGCGCTCCAGCAGGATTTCACTGGATTCGATCGCCGGGTTGACCCGGGAAAGATGCTCGTAGTCCGTCAGCAGGTGGCGCACCGCCGGCTCCGGGGCGCTAATCAGCGCATCGACCTCGACAAAATAGCTACCGCTCTGGTGGGTGACCAGCGCGGTGTAAACCTCCCCGGCAAGCGCACCAAATGCGCACAGTGCCAACCAGCCAGCGAATATTCCTGCGACGCTAGTGGAACAGGCCCTTGAGTGTATCGCCAAGCTGTTTCTCCAGTTTTTTGCCGATTTTCTTGCGTATCTTCTTCTCTATCTTCTTCTTGATTTTCTTCTTTGCCACATCCTTGACGGCGGAGTCGAGTTTCAAGCTGTACACAGGTGCGGAAAATGTGCCGCCAACTTGAATCGGGATAGCGATGCCACGCAAATCCTGGAGTTCCTTGCCGCTCTGGCCCTCCAGGCTGCCAACCAGCTTGACCTTCGCGGTATAGTCAATCGTTTGTGCCGGCAGGCTGACCTTGCCCTTGCCGTCAACCCGCAATAACGGGCTTTTGGCGCGCAGATCATTATTCCGTATGACGCCATTGGTCACGGTCGCCGACCCGGACAGTTCGGAAAAATCCGTCTGCTGAGGCGTATCCGTTTCCGGCAGTGTCTTGCCTTTCACCACCGCCTGCGCCTTGCGAATCATCCGGATCAGGTTGATGCCTTTCACCGCACCGTCAGTAAACGCGAAGGCCAGCTTGCCGTTCAGGGTCCGCTGGAATTCCTCCGGCGTCTGCCCCCTGGCGGTGAGTTTCGCACTGGCCTCGGTCTTTCCCTGGAGCCGGTCCTGGCCCATCATATCTTTCAGTAACGGCCCCACCTGGACACCGGAAAACGCTTCATTCATCGATATCACCGGTTTCGCGCCGCGAACATCCAGCTTGATATCGCCCTTGTAGCTCCCCTCATACAGGGATGCCGTGGCCGGGTGGACCCGGACAACCCCGTCTTTCGCTTTCAGTTGCATGATGATATCCCGGCTGCGCAGTTGCGCCGCCTTGAGCTCACCAATGGTTAACTTGCCTGCAACATCAAGGGAACGCAGCATTTTGACCGGGATCATTCCAGCCCCGGCTGCAGCCGCTGTCGTTGGTGTAACGGGCGCCGCCTGCTGCTGCGGTGGCAGGTAGCGATCAGCATCAATGGTATCCAGCCCGATGGTAAAACGAATCGCGGGATGCGTGAAATCCGCAACGGAGAGATTACCATCGATGGTTGAATCATCCAGGTGGAGGCGTATACCGGACAGCTTCATGCTGTGCGTGGTGGCGGCAAACTTCAACGCCGCATCAGCACGCCCCAGCACCGCCGGGTCAGAGGTTTCCGGTACAGGCAAACCCAGTTCCACCATCAACTCACGCGGTGAAAAGGTCTTGACCTGCAAGGCGCCATCGAAGCTGGCGTCACCCATAATCTGCTTACCGGCCAGCCCACCCTCCACCACAAGATCCGCAAGCTCGAAACGTAAATCGGACAATTGCAGGGTTTGTGCCACCGGATCAAGCGCAAGCTCAAACTTCAGCTTCGGCGCCAGTCCTTTTTGCGGCAGACCGGTACCGGTTACTCTCATCGACAAGGATACCGGTACATTCTCACCGGACTCGATGGCGCCTGTTTCCAGGTTCAGGTCCTCGACCTGGTAACGGTCGCCACTGCGACGGTCATCCCAGACAATGCTGGCATGACGGATTTGCACGCCCCCGATAGCCAACCCGGCCAGCACAGGCGCTTCGCCGGCAGGCGCAGGCGTCTTCTCCGCGGGCGCCTTGCCGCTTGCCTGGCCGGCAGACAGGTCCTGCCAGTTGGTTCTGCCCGACTTGTCGGTTTCCAGTGAAACCTGCAAACCATTCAGCACTACCGTATCCATGACCAGTTTCCTGGACAGCAGCGGGAGCAGCTTTACACGAATCTGCACCTGTTCGACCTGGGCAAAAGGCTGATTGGAAAAACCGGCGGCGTTGGACAGTTCACTCTGCCCGATACCGATACCCAGCCAGGGGAACACCGATAAGGTCAGATCGCCTTCCATCGACAGGGTTCGCCCGGTGCTCGACTCCACTGCCCCGGCAATTTCAGGCTTGTAGTCATTCGGGTCAATGACCAGCGGCAGCACGACAACCGCTACCACGACCAACGCCAGCAAAACAGCGGCGCCCAGACCCACCCAACGAATCAACTTACCCATAGCAGACCCCTGTTAGCCGGAATACCGGCAGAACCGACCGGATGAAAATGGAGCGGGTGATGGGAATCGAACCCACGTTTGAAGCTTGGGAAGCTCCAGTTCTACCATTGAACTACACCCGCCAAATAACCTGAAGTACGCCAGAATGACGAATTAGCAAGAGTCTACAGCCACTTACCGCCGGAGTCACCACCCGGCAGCCTCAGCCGAGTTCAACATGCCGCTTTGTCGCCAGCCGGTAGATTTCCAGCAAGTCCTCTTCGGTGATATCGACAAACGTATCGATATGACTCAGGGCAAAAACAAAATCTTCATGGCTGATCGGCTTGTACTCTTCGGCCTCAGTCGCCGCGACAGTTGTTTTGAGGTTCAAGTGAGCAGGATAGCGCCGCCATTTGAAAAAAGCGTTAAAGACAATTGCGACCAACAGTATTGTCACCGTGTTGAGCAGTATGGGCTCGTACTCGTAGTGATATCCCAGATGATGAAGTTTCTCGGAGCCAATCACGGCCGCCAGCGCTGTCGCACCCCCGGGCGGATGAATACAGCGGGTGAAATACATGGCGCCAATGGCAAGCCCGACGCTCGCGGAAGCGGCAACGGTGTAGTCCGGTATCCATTGCCAGCACATGACCCCGATAATAGCGGATATGGCATGACCGCCGAAAACATTCCATGGCTGCGAAAAGGGCACATGCGGCGCGGCGAAAAGTAACACGGCGCTGGCTCCCATCGATGGAACGATAAACACGGCAACATTCGGATCCAGCAGCCATTGGCTACTCATGAATATGCCGAATATTCCGAGAAAGCCACCTACCGTCGAAATCAGTTTTTCCCTGTAATTGCTTTTATGACGACTAAAACCGATCAGATCGAGTAAATTCTGCCAATTCATAAAATTTCCTTCCTGTGTCATTCAAACCAGGGACAGCCGGTACGCCAGGGCAATTCCGATGAATGCGTTTAAGCCCATGCAGTTTATAACCGATAAGCTTCAAGAACCAGCGCACCCCGGTGATCTACATGCTACATTTACTGTCAGCCATGTGTTCAAAATGTCCGACACGCAGACCACGCGCCTACCGGCCTTTCTTGCCTGCCAGGCTAATCGCCGTTGCCCTGTTGCTTACAGCAATCTCACCCAAAACATGGTCTGCGCAGGGTGCGGCCGACGCCACCGGATCAACCCTGTCACGGATTGACCGCATCCATGACAGTATGGCCGTGTCTGTCAATGAGGCCGCGCAATGGTTTGACTCATTCTTCGAGGACGAACGCTATATTTCCGAAGAAGCTTCCAGCCGCATCCGCCTGCGTCCCTCGATCTTGCTGGAAGAAGGTGAAGCCGCTGATACAAAATTTTCCCTGGGCGTCCGAATCAATGTGCCCCGTTTTAACAGAAAACTGAAACTCGTTATCAGCGATGTCAACACCGACAATAATGGTTCGTTCGACTCACACCAGTTTACCGACCCGCAGTCCGATGAAACCAATGTCGGGCTGCAATATACCCTGAAGGACAAGAACCGCCTGAACACCCATCTTGCCGTGGGTATAAAAACCGGCGGGAATCATGGCATCGACCTTTTCATCGGCCCCCGGGTGCGGAAAACCTGGCGACTGGATCTCTGGCAACTGCGCCTGACCGAGCGGCTTCGCTGGTACACCGATATCGGCTGGGAGTCCCGTAGCCGCGCGGATATCGAACGCATCGTCAACATCAACTGGCTTTTCCGCACAACTTTTGATTTCCGCATCAGGAAAAACGACTACCACGAGGACGGACTACGCTACAGCATTGCCCCGTCACTGGTAGAAAAACTGCCGCATCATGCCGCCATTGAATACCAGTGGAGTACCAGCCTTGTCACGCGTCCGAATCATCGTGTCGATGAAACGGGGCTGCGCCTGAGGTTCCGCAAGCGTGTATGGCGAAAATGGCTGTTCTACGAGGTCAACCCGCAACTGGTGTTCCGCAACGATGATGATTTTCGCGCCACACCGGGCATTGAATTCAGACTGGAAGCCTCGTTTGGCGGGCTGGATAAAAAACTCAATGTTTCATCGCCGCATACATCGCCTCCACTTGCGGCCGGTAACGCTCAAGAATTTTTGCGCGCTTCGCCTTGAGCGTCGGCGTAACAAGTCCATCTTCCACTGTCCACGGATCAAGACTCAGGCTCACACGGCGAATACGTGCATAGCCGGGGAAATCATGCAGCTGCGCCTGAATGCGTGACAACACCTTCTTTTGTAAATGCTCGTCATCGAGACAATTCCGGTCAAAGGGGTCCAGCCCAAGCTCTTTCGCGAAACCGAACCAGAGATCGGCGTTCAGCACCACCAGCGCAGCAAGACAGGGTCGACCTTCGCCAAGCACCAGCGCCTGCTCGAACAGGGGATCGAGGCAGATGGCGGACTCCATATCGGCGGGTGGAATTTTTTCGCCATTGGATAACACCAGGATATCTTTCAGGCGGCCGGTGATATGGATACGCCCTTTTTCGTCCAGGCGCGCCTGGTCACCGGTATGCAGCCAACCCTCGGCATCAATCATTTCAGCCGTCGCCGCATGATTGTTCCAGTAGCCAAGCATCACGCCGGGGCTCTTGACCAGCAGTTCGCTGTCATCACCAATGCTCACCTCAATACCGCGACACGGCTCACCCACCGTCCCCGGGTCGTTGCGTCCGGGCACATTGACACTGATGATCGGGCTGGTTTCAGTTAAACCGTAACCCTGCAAAATCTCCAGCCCCAGCCCGATGAAAACCTTTGAAACCGCCAGCGGCAACGCCGCACCCCCGCTCACGGCATAGCGCACACGCCCGCCAAGCTTTGCCGTGACCTTGTCGCCCACCAGTTTCTTCAACAGTGGGTTGAGCAGCAAAACCGGTGACCAGCGCGCCTCGCCCTGCCGGTAACGATACGTCCGCCAGCCGACACGAACAGCGAGATGAAACAATCCACGCGTCAGCGACGATTGCTTCTGCAGCTGCGCCGTAATGCGCCCGTGTACCCGTTCGAAAATACGCGGTACGGCAATCAGCACGGTTGGCCGGATTTGCAGCAGGTCCTCGGCCAGCTGCGGCACGGAACGCGCGTGTGCTACGGCAGCCCCCGCCATCATGGTCAGGTAGTAACCGGCGGTACGTTCCAGCGTATGCGAAAGCGGCAGGAAGGACAGGAACAGGTCCTGCTGGTAACAGGATACCGACGTCATCGCAGCATGCGCGACCGACAGCATATTATAGTGACTGAGCATCACGCCCTTGGATCGCCCGGTCGTGCCGGAGGTATAGACGATCGAGGCGAGTGCGTTCGGCTCGCCCTCACGCCGCGCGACGGGTGGCGCCGAGTCGGGCAACCAGTCATCGACAAAGCGCACACGCGCATCAGCGGCAAGTAGCGCTTCCCGCCGGCCGGCATCCACGGCATCCAGAATCAGCACGCGCTGCAATAGCGTATTGTCCGCCAGCGCCGGTTTGAGCTTCTCCCACTGCGACACGCTCTGCACCAGCAGCAGCGATACCGCCGCATCATCGAGAATATAGGCGATATTATCCGGCCGGTCCTCGACATACAGCGGCACCGTGACCAGCCCTTCGCCCAGCGCCGCCTGGTCGAAGCACACCCACTCAAGGCTGTTACGCAGGCGGATCGCCACCCGGTCGCCGGCCTCGAAACCTTCCTGTGCCAGCGCCGCGCGCCAGCGCGCGACACACCCGGCCACGTCACGCCAGCTGAAGTCACGCCAGCAATTTTCGACCCTGTCGAAATTCCGGTACGCCAGCGCGTCCGGGGTCCGTCGCACCCGCTCGACAAACAGGCCATCCAGCGTACCTGCTGCCTCCACCGTGATCAGGTCTTCCTGCCAGTCGGTCATACCCGCTATTTGTGCATGGAATCTCCGCCAATGCAACTTTTGCGGTAGAATGCGACGGCATGGAACTTGTGATCAACGGCAAACCGGAACAGGCACCGGAGGGCACCACCGCGGCGGCACTGCTCGCCCGGCTAGGCCTGGAGAACGAACGGCTGGCCATGGAGGTCAACCGCGAAATTGTGCCGCGCAGCCAGTTTGAAACGCACACCCTTGCACCGGGTGACCATATTGAAATCGTGCGCGCCATCGGTGGCGGCTGCACAACCCCCTAATTGTCCCGCTTTCAGGAGCGCCCATGTCTACTGTTATGAAATCCGCCAGTCCGGCAACCGCAGACCCGCTTATGATCGACGGCGTCGAGTACCAGTCTCGCCTGCTGGTCGGCACCGGCAAATACAAGGATATGGAAGAAACCCGGCTGGCCATCGAGGCCAGCGGCGCAGAAATCATCACTGTCGCCATCCGCCGCACCAACATCGGCCAGAATAACGACGAACCCAACCTGCTCGAGGTGCTGCCGCCGGACCGTTACACCTACCTGCCCAACACCGCCGGTTGCTACACGGCCGAGGAAGCCATCCGTACCTGCCGCCTGGCGCGCGAATTGCTCGACGGCCATAACCTGGTCAAGCTGGAAGTGCTGGGTGATGAAAAGACCCTGTTCCCGGATATCATCCAGACGCTGGAAGCGGCGGAAACGCTCGTCGCCGACGGATTCCGTATCATGGTGTACACCAACGACGATCCGATTATCGCCAAACGCTTTGAAGACATGGGCTGTGTCGCCGTCATGCCCCTGGCCGCACCGATCGGTTCAGGACTGGGTATCCGCAATCCCCACAATATCCGCACCATCGTCGAGAATGCCAGCGTACCGATCCTGGTCGATGCCGGCGTGGGCTGTGCTTCGGATTCGGCCATTGCCATGGAACTGGGTTGTGATGGTGTGTTAATGAATACCGCCATCGCCGGTGCGCAGAACCCTGTATTGATGGCCTCGGCCATGAAGAAAGCCATCGAAGCCGGCCGCGAGTCCTACCTGGCCGGGCGCATCCCGCGCAAACGCTTCGCCAGCGCCTCGTCGCCTGTTGACGGGTTGTTTTTTTAGCCTCCTGCAAAGGTTTCTGTGCCGGTATGGCATGGGTTTCCGGCTCAACGGTTTGCCCACTACGCGGGTTCCCTGCGCTTCTCGCGACAGGTGGCGCGATCCCAAACTCGCGGTTTCTGCGAAACCGCTCAAACAGGGATCGCTTCATCCACCTGTCGCTGCGATGCTCGGCTGCACCGATTCGCCGGAAACCCATGCCATCCCGGCACAGAAACCTGACCCCACCTTATCCCTGGACCGGAATTTCCTTCACATGCAGATCCTGCTGCGGGTAAGGAATCGTTATCCCGGCCGCCCTGAAGCCTTTCCATATTGCCACGTTCACATCGGAACGTACGTTGGCAACGCCCTGCTGCGGATCACGGATCCACAACCGTAATTCGAGCTCAATGCCGCTGTCACCAAAACCCATCAGGCGCGCCGCTGCCGGAGGCTCTTTCAACACACGCGGTGACGCCTTCGCCGCGTCCAGCAGGATTTCCATGGCCTGCTCCGGATCGTCGCCGTAGCTGATTTGTACCGGCAGTTTGATACGTACCCTGCGGTCGCTGTAACTCCAGTTGATCACTTCGGTGGTAATCAGGTTTTCGTTGGGGATCAGGGTTTCCACGCCATCCCGGTCCCGGACGACGATATAGCGCGCGCGCAATTCTTCTACCCAGCCGAACTTGTTGTTGATACTGATCACGTCGCCGGGACGGATGGAACGGTCGAACACCAGGATGAAACCACTGATGAAGTTGCTGGCGATGCGCTGCAAACCAAAGCCAAGACCAACGCCCAGCGCGCCACTGAAGACGGCCAGTGCGCCCAGGTCGATACCGGCTGCGCGCAGGGAAAGCAGCGCCGCCAGTGTGTACAGGCCAAACTTGCTGGTTTTCACCAGCCCGATGCGCACACCGGGGCTGATAAACTCGGAACGCGACAGGCCGCGCTCGATGGCGGCGGACAGCCAGGTTGCCATCACCATCAAGGCCCCGACTGCAACCGCCAGCTGCAGCACGGTGTAGAGCGAAACCCTGAGGTCGCCAAAGGAGTAACCGAAGGCATCCAGTGCGCGTATCACTTCCGGCAACCAGCCCACCAGGTGTAATGCGACCAGTAGCCAGATCGAGGTACTGATGAGGTTTTCCCAGGCTTTCACCGCCGGACCGGGGTGCAGGGCCATCCGCAAGACGTATACGACCAGCCGTACCGTGGCCAGTGACAGCATCAGCGGCACGACAAAATCCAGCAGGGTCACATTGACTTTGGCCGCATCCAGGATCGCCCGGCCGACCAGGGCGCCGAGCAAAAGACTGAGCGGAAAGATGATGCGCTGGATACTGCGCAGTGTCATGCGTCTGAAGGTACGCTCCCCGGCGCCTGACGTGGTATCCAGCAGGTAACGGCCCAGCGTACGGTGTACGGTCATGGCACCGACAAACGCCAGCCCCAGTACCAGCAACTCCCAGCCAATGGCGGCGTAGTCGATATGGCTGATCCAGTCTTTCAGTTTGTCCAGATACGCGTTAAACAAGCCCGTATAATCCCCCGTGCAGGCTGACACCATGAATGACGGCAAACATAACACAGACCAGCCAATCCGGCGCATTCGCTCCTTTGTGCGACGTGAAGGACGGCTGACGCCCGGCCAGCAGCGCGCACTCGAAACGCTGTGGCCCCGCTACGGGCTCGACTTCGATGCCATAACAGATTTCACTGACAGGGCGGACCCGAACGTTCCGGTCACGTTGGAAATCGGTTTTGGTAACGGGGACAGCCTGGCGCAGATGGCCGCCGCCGACCCGCACAGCCTGTATATTGGTATCGAGGTTCACCGCCCCGGTGTCGGCAGGCTGTTGAAGACGCTCGATGAACAGGGTATCGAAAATGTGCGTGTCTGCTGCCACGATGCCGTCGAAGTCCTGCAACAGAAAATCCCCGACAACACGCTCGAGCGCGTGCTGCTTTTCTTCCCGGACCCCTGGCACAAGCACCGGCACCACAAGCGGCGTATCGTGCAGCCGGCGTTTGTTTCGCTGGTGGCGCGCAAGTTACGGCCGGGTGGACGCTTTCACCTGGCAACGGACTGGGAGCCTTACGCGAAACACATGTTGAAGCTGATGCAGGCCGCGCCGGCGTTCCGGAATACCTCTCCCTCGGGGGAGTTTGCCCGGCGCCCCGATTACCGCCCGGTGACGAAATTCGAGCGACGCGGTGAACGGCTCGGTCACGGGGTGTATGTCCTGG
>JALWRY010000449.1 GCA_027080445.1 Thiohalobacter sp.
GACCTACGGTTACGAGAGCCGCAAGTGGTATCGCTGGGCCAGCGTCCGTTACCGCCGTAATGGCGAAAATGATGACCGGCTGCGCCTTGGCGACAAGCTGCTGGTGGATCTGGTCGGGGGTATCCGGCCGAAGCCCGGTGGCTATCTGGAGCCGGACACGGTCTGGTTGCTGGAACTCAATGGTGAGTACAGCCGGCATGCTGAACTCAGGGGTTCGAACCTGTCCAGCACCGGCGGAACAGAACTGTTCCTGTCGCCCGGCATCTTCTGGACAAAACGTAACTTTGCCGTCAAGGCCGGTGTGCAGCTTCCGGTCTTCAGCGACCTGAACGGTCACCAGGACAACAGCGACTACCGCACCCGGCTGACGCTGGAATGGCATTTGTAAACATGACATTGTATCGAGGTGGAAGCATGAAAAAGTTAATCGCAATCATCCTTATGAGTATGACCTGGCATGTCGCGGCCAACGCGGCGGGTACCGAGTACCGGATGCGCGTCGATGGACTGGCCTGTCCCTATTGCGCCTACGGCATTGAAAAGAAGCTGAAGGCGATCAAGGGTGTTGAGAAGCTCAATGTCGATCTCAACGCCGGGCTGGTGATCGTGGACGTAGCCGATGGCGCCAAACTCACCGAACCGCAGATGAAAACACTCTTTAAGGATGCCGGCTTTACCTACCGCAGCATGACGGAGAAGCCGCTCGATGAGGGTGCGAAAAATGAATGATACGACGAATCTGCGCGATCCGGCTTCCAGGGCCACCTGGCTTACCTTGTTTGCCTCGACCGGGACCCTGATCTGCTGCGCCTTGCCCATTGTTTTTGTATCGCTGGGTTTTGGTGCCACGGTAGCCGCACTGACCAGCAGTTTCCCATTCCTGATCACACTCAGCCTGCACAAGGTATGGATTTTTGCCTTCTCGGGCGCAATGCTGGTTCTGTCCGGCTGGCTGATGTACCGGCCGGGAAGAGCCTGCCCGGCCGATCCCGCACTGGGTCAGGTATGCAATACAACCCAAACCTGGAACCGTCGGCTTTACTGGGCCTCCGTGGCTATCTGGGGTATCGGTTTTTTTGCCGCATTCCTCGCCTTGCCGCTGCGCATCTGGTTGGGATTCTGAAATCCTGGAAAGGAGCTTTTGTTATGAAAATAATCCGTCACAGTCTCGCTGCACTGATGCTGCTGTTGCTGATACCCGTCGCCCAGGCGGCAGGATCCTCCTACGCCCTTCAGGTAGATGGACTGGCCTGTCCCTTCTGTGCTTATGGTATTGAGAAGAAATTGAGTTCCATCGATGGGGTTGTGGATACCCAGGTGAATATCAAAACAGGTGAAGTCATTGTGACGATGGGAGAAGGAATCCCGCTCACTGAAGATCTCGCGCGCAAGAAGGTCAAGGAAGCCGGCTTTACCCTGCGGGGTTTTTCACAGCGCAGTGGTGGAGACGCTCATGTCCCCGAATAGCCACCGCCATTGCCATAACCGGGAAATTCTTTGCCTTGTCGGCAGTATGGTGCTGGGCACAGGGAACACCTGGAGTGCACCGATCACGTTCAATACGGCCTTGCCGGTGGCGCAAAACGAGTTCCTGGCGCGCGAGCAGTTTATTGTTAATCGCGCCAGCGACGATCCATCCCCGCTGAACCGGGATCGTACGGCCAAAGCAGCAGTGTCGGTACTCGGTTATGGCGTCAACAGTAAGCTTGCGCTATTCGGCGTGCTGCCTTACCGGGATAACGAACTCAAGGTAAAGATTGCCGGCCGGCATATCTCACGCAGCGCCAGCGGCTTCGGTGACCTCACGGTGTTTGGTCGTTACACGCTGGTACAGCAGGACCGGCCCGGGCGTAATTTCCGCATCGCCCCGTTCGCCGGTATCAAGGCGCCCACGGGCGATGACAACAAGCGCGATGCCATGGGCAAGTTACCGCCCGCTGCCCAGGTCGGTTCAGGGTCATGGGATCCACTGTTCGGTGTGGTGGGTACGTATCAAACGCTCGATTATCAGATTGACAGCCAGATCAGCTACCAGGTGAATACCGAGGCCAACAATTTTGAAGCCGGTGATGTGGTGCGGCTCGACGGTTCTCTTCAGTACCGCTCATGGCCCAAAACGCTGGGCGGTGGTGTTCCCGCGTTTGTCTACGGGGTCATGGAGGCCAGCCTGGTGTACCAACAGAAAAACCGCATCAGTGGCCGGTCGGATGATGACTCCGGCGGTACTCGGCTGTTTGTGACGCCGGGTATTCAATACGTAACCCGCCGCTGGATCAGCGAGGCCGCCGTACAGGTTCCGGTGGTACAGAATCTCAATGGTGATGCACTGGAAAACGACTATATCGCGCGGGTCAGCGTCAGGTTCAATTTTTAAGTCAGTCAGGAGAAGGCGGCTATCATGGGTAAAAAACTGTTGAAAGCACTGGGCTGGATCACAGCCGTACTGTCAGGACTGGCCGTGATTGTCTGGCTGGCGTGGATTCCCTCGGCTCAGGAACCCGGCTATGCGTTCGTCGCAACCTGGGGCGAACCGGGTAAGGCCCCTGGCCAGTTTCACGACCCGACTGGCATCGCAGTCACAGACAGCGAAGTCTTTGTCAGTGATTCGCGTAACGCCCGCATTCAGGTGTTTGACTTCAACGGGCACTTCAAACGCAAGTTCGGGATCAAAGGTGATGGCCCGGGACAACTGGGCCGCCCTATGAACCTGCGTATTGTCGGCGATGAGTTATATGTGGCGGATTACTGGAATGACCGTATCCAGGTGTTCGGCCTGGATGGCGCGCCGCATCGTCAAATCGGCAAGTCAGGTAAAGGCCCCGGTGAATTCAATGCCCCGGGTGGCGTGGCGGTGGC
>JALWRY010000450.1 GCA_027080445.1 Thiohalobacter sp.
TGGAGATCGGCAATCGCTTCCGGCGTGGAGGGTTTAATCGGGTCAGCTACACCAATCAGCCCCGCCGCCTTGCCGTCAATGGCGACCAGCATGACCGTCTGGCCCTGTGCGCGTCCCTCCTCCGCCAGCCGGGGCAACTCTCCCGGATCAATGGACAGGCTTTCCAGCAGTTTCAGGTTCCCCAGCGCCACGGCCCGTCCGTCCACTTTGCCGGTCACACCCTTGCCGGTGACAGATTCAAAATCATCGGTCGATGCCAGCGGTACTTCTTTTTCCTCTGCACCACGTACGATAGCCTCCGCGAGCGGGTGTTCACTGGCCCGCTCAAGACTTGCACCAAGGCGCAGGATATCCTGTTCCCTGAAGCCATCGACCGCGACGATCGACACCAGTTTGGGTTTGCCCTCCGTCAGGGTGCCGGTCTTGTCGATCACCAGGGTATCGACCTTGCGCATCACTTCCAGCGCTTCAGCATTCTTGATCAACACCCCCATCATGGCGCCCTTGCCGGTGCCGACCATGATCGACATAGGCGTGGCCAGCCCCAGTGCACAGGGGCAGGCAATAATCAAAACCGCTACCGCGTTGATGACCGCGTTGGCCAACGCGGGTTCAGGCCCCCAGTTCCACCAGATAATGAAAGTGATGATGGAACTCAGTACCACAGCCGGGACAAAGTAGGCCGCCACCACATCGGCGAGTTTCTGGATGGGCGCACGGGAACGCTGCGCTTCGGCCACCATCTTCACAATCTGGGCCAGTAGGGTATCGGAACCCACCTTCTCGGCACGCATCAACAGGCTGCCGGTCCCGTTGACCGTGGCGCCGATCAACTTCTCACCGGGTGTCTTTTCAACCGGCACAGGCTCGCCGGTGACCATGGATTCGTCAACATTGCTGACACCCTCCTGGACGGTGCCATCCACCGGGATTTTCTCACCGGGACGGACCCTGAGGATATCGCCGACCTTGACCTGCTCCATGGGAATATCTTCTTCGCGACCATCCTCACGGACAATACGTGCTGTCTTCGGCGCCAGCCCCAGCAGCATCTTGATGGCGGCATTGGTCTGGCTGCGCGCGCGCAATTCCATCACCTGTCCCAACAGCACCAGCGCAGTAATGACGGCTGCCGCCTCAAAATAGACCGGGACCACGCCAAATTCATTGAAGACTGATGCCGGGAAGATACCGGGGAAAACCGTTCCGGCCACACTGTAGAGCCAGGCCACCGCCACACCGATACCGATCAGGGTAAACATGTTGAGGCTGCGGTTGACGATGGACTGCCAGCAACGCACAAAAAACACCCAGCCGCCCCATAACACCACCGGTGTCGCCAGTATCAGTTCAATCCACTGGCGGGTATGAGGTGCAATAATCCGCGCCGTGGCATCCGGCCAGAATTCCGCCGCCATGGCGCTGAGAAACACCGGGATGGCCAGCAGGGTACTGAACCAGAAGCGCCGGGTCATATAATCCAGCTCGCTGGTGTCCTCTTCCACTTCGACACTGCGCGGTTCCAGCGCCATGCCACACTTCGGACAGCTGCCGGGGTGGTCCTGGACAATTTCCGGGTGCATCGGGCAGGTGTATTCGGTACGTGTGGCTGCCACCGGTACGGTCATGGGCTCCAGTGCCATACCGCATTTGGGGCAGGCGCCCGGCCCCGTCTGCTGCACTTCCGGGTGCATCGGACAGGTATAGAGAGACGTATCGATCTTACAGCTATTGTCCGGGCAGTAAGGCTTGGCACCGGCCTCCTCAGGCGAAGCCTTCTCTTCCGGATGCAGGTACTTTTCAGGTTCTGCCGCAAATTTTCCGCGACATGAATCACTGCAAAACAGGTACTCCGTACCCTCATGGACATGCCGGTGTTCACTGTCGGCAGTTACCTGCATGCCACAGACAGGATCGACCTGTTGTATCTCGCTGTCTGTCACCTCATCAATGTGCTTTAACATAACAATTCCTTCCTTCTTCTATTCTGGTTGAAATAGCATGCCATACGTCTAGCCGCGTCCCAGGCACTTGAGTACACTCTCTCGATGCAATTATCATTACGTCCATTTTTCTCTCCCGTGGTTCACACCCTTAACACATTAATCAGACACAGACTCAATGCTTTTTATCCGGCTGTTCATCCTCATTCATGGCAAATGACTCAATCAGGTGGCAGACAGAATGACCGTCCGGGACACCATCCGGCATCTCCGCCCACTGGGCAAGCGCCTGCTCCATACGCGTCTGTAACGCCATGAGTTCCTCCAGCTGCCGACGATTTTCATCAATACGCCGCAGCAGTATTTCCCGTACCCGCGGGCAGGGCGACTTCCCCTGGTCGGAATCATGCATGATTTCCCGAATCTCGTTCAGGGTATAACCCAGTCGCTTTGCCTGGCGGATAAAACGTAACCAGCCCACCTCACGATGCTGGTACAGGCGGTAGCCGTTATCCGGGTTTCGTGTCGGGCGCAACAAACCCATGCGCGTGTAATAACGCACGGCATGGGGCGTTGCACCACTGCGATTTGCCAGGTCAGTAACAGTCAGTGTGTACATAATTTCTCCGCTTATTCTACAATTGCCATTTGATGACCCTCACCACCAGGCAGGGCGATTTGCCCCAGCACCTTCAACGTCTTCTGATCCACAACCCAGATCTTCGGTTCCATGCGGCTGGAGACATAGAGTTTACCGGTACCGTGAATAGCGTTTAGATGATAGGGCGCAGGCGAAAGGCTGGTTTCACGGACAATCTTTCCGGTCGCGGTATCCAGTGCCGTGAGCTTGTTACCCTGCTTACTGCTGACAAATAATGTCTTCCCGTCATCACCGAGATCCAGGCCATG
>JALWRY010000451.1 GCA_027080445.1 Thiohalobacter sp.
GCAGTCCATGAAAGACGGCAAACCGGTCCTCCACTACTACGTGGTACTGATGTCGGGCAAGTTTATCCCGGCGATTCTGGAACCGGAATCCTACAAATAGCACAGCAGGCATATGCCTGACACCTGGGGGGTTCCCGCGCGAAAGTGTGAACGGCTTCAAACTTCTGCCATCCTGCGGCCAGACCTGCCCCCGCCTGGTCAAGACAGCCCCGTGACGACCGCTAGCCTTGTGAATACGGCAGGTATCTTCACATGGTTCTTTTTCCAGCGGTCGCCGCTTCCCGGGTAATCCATCGCAGTGTGGTCATACTGGCCACGCTGGTGGCGCTTGTCGCGAGTTTCACCTTGCCAAACGGGCGCATGGTGTCCTTGTTGCCGGAACTCGTCGGGCATTTTATGCCCGTGACGGAATCGTCCGGTGCTGTGGCCGCAGTGGCGATCGATAGCGCCACGCTGGATGCCTATGGCGACTGGCCCTGGTCACGTGCGCGTCTGGCGGAAGTGATTGAACGACTGCAGCAGTTTCATCCTGCCGCGACAGGCGTGCTGGTACCGCTCTCCGGCGCCGAGACGCCGGCGGTCATTGGCGATATGCGCGACACGCTCGATACACTGGATGCCGCACCGCGCAAACAGGCAGAGACCTGGCTACAGCAGCTGGATACCGATGCCCGGCTGGCAGGCGTCTTTCGCAAGGCCGGACCTGTCGTGCTGGCAATAATACCCGCCCGTCCCGGGGAACCTGTGCAGGGCACGGTACAGGCGCTGGCGCGTTTTCGCCTGCCGGTAGCCGCCGGCACGGCATCCTTGCGACAAAGACTCTGGCAGCGCCTGGCTGCAGCACCTGACCCGATCGACATAGCTCCGGAGCCCCCGCTGTCACGTTTTCTCGATTCTGTCACGGTGGGCCTCAGCGAGGTTTATCATCCGGGTAACCGGGTCAACAGCATTCCGCTGGCCTACCCGCTGGCCGGGAATCGCTTGCCGGGTTTTGAACTTGCATTGCTGAATGTAACGCAGCCGGACATGAAGCCGCTTGTCATGCCCGGTGCCGGTCTGCGGCTGGTGCAGCAGACTGCCACCCGCCTGGATGCCGGCATACGCCCGTTATTGCACCTGCCCGGGTTTCTCACGACGGCGCCTGACCTGCGCTATTACCCGCGCCCGGCAAATCCAGTGCCGGTGTATTCGCTGAAACAGCTGATGCGCGACGACGGCGCCGCCCGGCAACTCGACAACAGGATACTGCTGCTGGGTTTGACGGCGCCCGCTCTGGCGCCGCTGTTAACGGGACCGGATGGTCGGCCATATTCCCCTCTCAGCTGGTCCGCGCAGGCACTGGACAGCCTGTTGACAGGTAATGCCTGGATCATGCCGGCCTGGTTTTATGCGTTGCAACGTGGCCTGGTATTGTTGCTTGCCCTGTATCTGGTGCTGTTGCCGGCCCGTTGGCATGAAGGGCGGGCGCTGGTGCCCTCGGCCTTGCTGGCGTTTATGTTGCTGAACGCGGGTGTACTCATGTTGGTGGCGAAGCATGTCTGGTTGCCCGTCACGATTCCGGTTATGTTCTTGTGCGTCACGCAGTTGATGCTGATGCTGATCTGTCGAAGGCAGGCCGCATTGAGGCGCCTGCATCAACAGGCTCTCGACGCGCGTCTGGCGCTGGGTGGCCACCTGGTATCGCAAGGGCAACTGGAACCGGCCCTGGTGCAATACCAGCCCTGTCTGCCGGCGCCCGAGGCACTGGAGGCCGTCTATGAACTGGGTCTGGCGTTTGAGCGCCGTCGCCAGATGAACCGCGCCAGTGAGGTGTATACGCTGCTGGAAAACAGTGCTGCCGGTTTCCGGGATGTCACGCAGCGTGCCGCCAAACTGGCGACGCTGGTAGAGCGTTTCCCGGGCGCGAATGGCGCCGCACTCAATCAGACGCTGGTGCTGGACAGCCCGGTGGTGGCGCTGCCACGGCTGGGTCGTTACCAGCTGGAACGGGAACTGGGACATGGTGCGATGGGCACGGTGTACCTGGCAGAAGACCCTGCCATCGGTCGCCAGGTGGCGATCAAGACGCTGCCCTTGCAGGACTGCTACGGGGATGGCGAACAGGAACAGGTGGCAAAACGTTTCCTGCAGGAAGCGGAAGCAGTCGGGCGGCTGAGTCACCCGAATATTGTCAGCATTCACGACGTGGGCCAGGAGCATGACCTTGCCTACCTGACCATGGACTATGTGGCCGGCAAAAGCCTGGACGCCTGGAGTGACAGCACCAGCCTGTTGCCGGTATGGGAAGTGCTGGAGATTGCCGCGCAGGTGGCCGATGCGCTGGACTATGCACACGCCAACGGGATCGTTCACCGTGATATCAAGCCGGGGAACATCCTCTACGATCGTGATACCGGTACGGTCAAAATTACCGATTTTGGCGTGGCGCGGATTCTGGACAGCAAGCGCACCCGTACCGGCACCGTGCTGGGTACGCCGTCCTACATGTCACCCGAGCAGGTGGCCGGGGCAAAAATCAGCGGGCAATCGGACCTGTTTTCTCTCGGCGTAGCGCTCTACCAGTTGCTGACCGGTCACCTGCCTTTCCAGGGGGATTCCGTTGCCGCGCTGATGTACCGCATTACCAACCAGAAAATGCCGCCGTTACGAAAATACCGTGGCGGTTTGCCCGGTTGTGTCGGGCGCATGCTGGGACGCGCCCTGCACAAGCTGCCGGCAAAGGGCCTCGCCAGCGGTGCGGATATGGCAGCGGCCATCCGCAAGTGCCGGGCGCAGTTCCGCGGCGGGCGGCGCAAGACAGCCTGAGATTCTTCGACAACATGAGGTGAATGACCATGTACAAACTGCTACA
>JALWRY010000452.1 GCA_027080445.1 Thiohalobacter sp.
GCGTAGCGCTGGACAATATCCAGGTGTTCCGTTTCGCCCTGGGCGAAGTTGAAGCCGGCGGCCAGCATCGGGTGCATGTCGGCGACGATATCCGCGGCCAGGCCAATAAAACCGATTTTTACACCGGCGACTTTTTTGCTCCCGGTTGCCGGCATGAAGTCCGGGAGGATCGGGAAGAAATCCGTGAAATCCGTAACATTGGCGCCCAGATTGGGGAAATTCGGCTGGATGATCGCAACCGGCGAGTCCATGCCCGGAATCGGAATCTGGACAATACCGCCCAGGCTGGTGTCGAAGCGGCCGTAGCGGGCGCGCGTGACGGCCGGCGTGTAGTAGAAGTCCCAGTTGCCGGCAACGCCGACATCGATGCCAAGTGAATTCAGCGGGTCCATGACGGCGTTACCCATCGAGAACAGCGCTTCAACACCGCCGTGGGTGGTATCACCGATATTCATGAGGATACTGTTGGGGTTTTCAGCGCGAATCTGCTTTACCGCCGTGGCGATACGTGTCAGGCCGCCGCGGGTAGCGATTACCGTGCCGCCATTGCCGTCGGACACCAGATCCTTGTGCGGGAGCAGGTGGGCGTGCAGGTCATTCAGTTCGATGAATGTTATGGTTTTGGTGCCGGCTTGCAGTGCGCCATGCGCGAACAGCAGGGCGCCCAGAGTCAGGTATCGAATCAGCTTCATTAATATTCTCCGTTTGCAGTGCACAAGAGTATTTCCATCCCTGGGTAAAGATTTATGCGTCATTTATAAATCTGATAGATGCGTAGATGCGCTCTATCGTGGGAACAAAGTCGCATTTTTTCAGGGTGTTGGGGAAGTGGCTTGGCGCCTATTTTTAAAACCGGGTTTTACTGTACGGGAGTACAGTCGTGCCTGTGCGGTATAAAGAACGATGCGCCGGAGATATGGATACTTGTCCAGTGTGGCTTATGGGTAGGTGGTTTTGTTCGGCGATGCGCTTCCTCAGGATAAAAAAAGCCCGGCAGGTGCCGGGCTGAAAGGACAGGTTGTATTTTCTGCGGTGCTACTCCGCGACATTCAGCTTGCGCTGCAGTCCGTTGCGTAACAGCATGGTCAGGTCTTCCACCGGACTGATTTTGTCGAAGGCTGCCAGGATCAACTGGTTGCGGTTGGTGACCTTGAACTTCTTGAACAGTTTCGCCAGGTGCATCTTCACGCCCTGGTGTGAAAGGTGTACTTCCTCGGCAATCTGTTTGATCGCCAGGCCCTTGACGACTTCGCAAAGAATTTCGGTTTCTCGCCGGGTCAGGTTGTCGCAGAGCTGGCTGATTTTATCGTAAAACTGGGTTTCCAGTACTTCGTCAAGCTCGTGCTGCGTATTGATAAAGCGCGCCATGATGTGACGTTCGATCCAGTTTTGACCGCTGACGATAGCGCTCAGTGCGCGCTCGATATGTTCGCCGGTCATGCGCTCATTGATATAGCCGTGTACACCGGCGCGGATGATGCGGTACAAGTGGTCGTCATTCATGTCTTTCCCGAACACCAGGATGCGAATATTCGGGTATTCCTCGAGGATGCCGTGGATGAAGCGTTCCAGCGGCTCCTTGAGAACTTCGTCCTGGATCATCAGTACATCGGGTTCGGTGGCGACGAATTTTGCCATGCAGGCGTCGCCCGGCTCGACACAGGAGACCAGGTAGTTGTGACCCTTGTCTTCGACCATTCGCGCCATGCTGTCGATGGAAAAGTCCTTGTGGCCGACGATAAAGATCTTGGTTTTGCCGTCATTCAACGGCGTATTGCAGTGGATGTTGGTGACATCCGGTGATGATGCATAAAGATTATTCATGATCCTTCCTGCCCTTTCATAGTTTTTAGAAGTATTTCGCCAGTGTGAGGCGGAACGAGTTATCCCTTCTGGACGAGTAAAGAAAGTCACCGGGGTTGACGTTGAATACCCCCCGTGCTTCCAGCGAAAGCTTCCAGCTTTCACCAAGACGACGCTCGGCTTCCAGGTTGTAGCTGCGGCCGCCGCCTTCCAGATCGACAATCACGCCAGCCAGTATCTGGGTACTCTGAACATCATTAAAGGTCAGCCGGGTACCGAACAGCATATCGTTCTGAAACTGTGTCGATGCCGCATCATCGCGTTCGTCCCAGGCGTACTCCATCAGCGCGCCCAGCTCCAGGCCGCTCTCCAGGACGAAGGTGTATTCAAAACCGCCGACGGCGGCAAAGTAGGGGCTGTTGGCGAAGCCGACATTGCGTATGGCTTCGAGTTTCCATAGCCAGGCGCCGAAAATGCCCTGCAGCTCCAGCCCTGTCTGGTCGATCTGGTGGTAGACCGGGGTCAGCACTGGCGCGGTAAACGGTCCGGTCGGTGTAAGGACCAGTTCCGGCGCACGTGAGGTGCCGTGAAAGTGGGAGAGCCCAAGTTCCCAGTTACCCAGGTACTGGTACCAACGGGCGGCAAAGTCGATGTGGCGGTCTTCACTGTTGTTGTCGTATACCGGGTTGGCGCGGTCGACAACGAGGCCGCCGCGTGGGCGACCGTCGACATCCGCAAAGGTACGTTCGCGGAAGCCCGGCAGGACAAACAGGTCAAGCGTGCCGAGGTCCCCGCCAACCAGTGTCAGGTCAAGCATGGGTTGTCCCAGCTTGTCTTCCGTGTCGAGGTTTTCAACCAGGTCGGTTTGGTTGACGATGTCGACCAGGTGTTCCGATTCGGTAATACCCCAGTACACCTTGCTGATGCCGGCTGTCAGCTCCCAGTATTCGGAGGTGATGCCAATATTCAGTTCGCGTATGTCGGAGTGGGTCCTGTTGGCATTGTACTGGGCGCGACGCAGGAACGGTTCGATAGTAAGAGTTATCT
>JALWRY010000453.1 GCA_027080445.1 Thiohalobacter sp.
GAGCGGGGTGGCCGCTTTTTTGCGGTCGTGCCCGGCCGGGGTGTGTTTTTTGTTTTTGGCGCGGGCATGGTGTTCGCGCAGTGACTCGTGCGCCAGGCGGTTGATGCCACCCGGGCGGCCGTCTGCCGCCTTGCACATGGCGCGGACCTCGGTCAGTGTGAAGGGGCTCTCCCCGCTGTAACCGGCTACGGCCAGGCGATACATGAGATAGGCGGAGGTTTCTTCTTCCGTCAACCGGGGGATTTCCAGCAGCTGGCAGGAACGCTTGCTGCCGGTCTGCTCCAGTGCATCGCGTACGCAGCGCTCGGTATCGGCGGTGCCGAACAGCACCACGCGCAGGCGTTCGCTGTCCGGCTGGGCGGTGAGCGCACAAAGCCGTTGGCAGGCGGCTGCATCGAGTTGCTCGGCATTGTCGACGACAATCACCAGTTGCTGTGAGGCTTCGCTTTGCGTTGCCCAGTGCCTGAGCAGCGCCTGTTCGTCGTCACGGGTGACGCCAAGGGTTTCCGCCAGGCGCGCGGCCAGCGGGTCGCCCTGTTCGCCATCGACCAGGCAAACGGTCCACTGCGGGTTGATGTGCCCCAGAAACTGTTCCAGCAGAGTGCTTTTCCCGCTACCGGGCGGGCCGCTGACGACGACAAGCGATTCGCCGAACTGCACCAGGTGGGTCAGCAGGTCGAGCCGTTGCATCAGCGCGCTGCCGGCATAGAAGAACTGTGCGTCCACGCGCTGTTCGAACGGGTGGCAACGCAATGACCATGCGTGCAGGTACTCGGGCTGTACCGGCGTTGCGCTATCGTTCATGTCTGTGCCTGCATAAAGACGACCTGGTAACCTTTTTTCAGCTGGCTGTCGCGAATTGACATCATGGCCTGTTCGGCCTGCTCCCGATCAGTATAGTGGTCCTTGACCACACGTCCGCCCGCGCCCTGGTAACCCCATTCACGCACCAGCGTCCAGCCATCGATCAGGTCTTCCTGCAGGTGCAGGTGGTAGAACCTCGGTGGTCCGGCGTCGCTGGGCGGTATTTGCATGTAAATGCGCATGGCGTGTCCCTGACCCGTGAGCGCGGCTCAAGTCAGCTCTCCCGGGTTGTAGACCCGGTGGTGTTCGCTGATGGCGTAGCGATCCGTCATGCCGGCAATATAGTCCGCCACGGCGCGAGCCTGCCCGGTTTCGCCGTGGCTTGCGGCAAGTTCGGCGACCTTGGCCTGTGCTTCATCCGGCATCAGTCGTGGATCATCATTGAAAGCGACGAACAGGTCGTGGATGACGCGGTTGGCCTTGGCGCTCATGCGGTGAACGCGGTAGTGCCGGTACAGGTGCTTGCGCAGGAAACGTTTCAGTTCAAGATTGCGTTCACGCATGCTTTGGCTGAAGGATATCAGCGCCTGCGGCTGCGCGCGCACGGCTTCGAGGCTGGCGGGTTTTGCCTTTTCCAGGCTGGCTTTGCTGGTTTCGATCAGGTCGACGACCTGGCAGTTGATCAGTCGCCTGACGACTTCGTGTATCACCCGCCGTTGCGAAAGCGCCGGGTAGCGTTGCGTGACTTCGGTGTATTGCGCATTGAACAACGAAATCTCGTTCAGCTGTTCGACTTCAATCAGTCCGGCACGCAAGCCATCGTCGACATCGTGACTGTTGTAGGCGATTTCATCGGCGAGGTTGGTGAGCTGGGCTTCCAGGCTGGGTTGCCGTTTCTGCAGGAAACGTTCGCCGACATCGCCGAGTTCGGTCGCCTTTCTGGCCGAGCAGTGCTTGAGAATGCCTTCGCGGGTTTCAAAGGTGAGGTTCAGCCCGGGAAAGTCCGCATATTTTTCTTCCAGCTCGTCGACTACACGCAGGGATTGCAGGTTATGTTCGAAGCCGCCGTAGTCTTCCATACAGGCGTTGAGCGCATCCTGGCCGGCGTGGCCGAAGGGCGTATGACCAAGGTCGTGCGCCAGTGCGATGGCTTCTGTCAGGTCTTCGTTCAATTGCATGGCGCGTGCAATGGAACGCGCGATCTGGGCGACCTCGATGGAATGCGTCAGGCGTGTCCGGAACAGGTCGCCCTCATGGTTGACGAATACCTGGGTCTTGTATTCGAGTCGGCGAAACGCGGCGGCGTGAATGATGCGGTCACGGTCGCGCTGGAATTCGCTGCGATAGTTCGGTGGTGGTTCTGTGTGGTGGCGGCCGCCGGATACAGCGTCACTGACGGCATAGGGCGCGAGCCCGTTCGTGTGCGGGACGTTCGGCAGGCTGTTCATGAACCGGTCTGCAGCAGGCGGCGATCGAGTGTTTCGGCCAGGCGTTCAGCATCGTATTCCGCGGTGATCCTGGCATTGCCGATCGCATCGAGGAGTACCAGGCGCAGACCGTCATCGAGGGCTTTTTTATCGACGGCCATCAGTTGCAGGAATCGCTCGCGGCTGATTTCGGCAGGTGCATCAACCGGCAAGCGGGCCTTTCCCAGCAGGGTGCGTAGTCGTGTGACATCCGCGGCGCTGATCCAGCCGTGGCGTGCGGACAGGTCGGCCGCCATGGCCATGCCGGCGGCAACCGCTTCGCCATGCAGCCAGTTGCCGTAGCCCATGCCGGTTTCGATGGCGTGGCCGAAGGTGTGGCCGAGGTTGAGCAGGGCGCGCTTGCCGCTTTCGCGTTCATCAGCCGCGACAATGTCCGCCTTGCACCGGCAGGAACGTTCAATGGCGTAGACCAGGGCTTCGGTCTCGCGTTCCAGCAGGCGCGGCATGTTGGTTTCCAGCCAGTCGAAAAAGGCCCGGTCCTCGATCAGGCCGTACTTGATGACTTCCGCCAGGCCGGCTGATAACTGGCGGTCATCCAGTGTATTGAGGG
>JALWRY010000454.1 GCA_027080445.1 Thiohalobacter sp.
AAGCGGCGGTCATCGCCAACGTCACGCCGACCCGGCCGCACAATAACGTCGCTTATGAACGCTTCACCGATACCGGCCCCATGGCCATGCTGCCACTTGACGGGAATCATTGTTCACTGGTCTGGACATTGCGTGCCGACCAGGTGGATGACGTCATGGCGCTCGACGACGCGGCGTTCCTGTCACAACTACAGGAGCGTTTCGGTTACCGGCTGGGCCGGTTTGTGAAAGTCGGAACGCGTCATGCCTACCCGCTTCAACTGCTGCGGGCAAAGCAATCGACGGCGCAGCGTCTGGCCCTGATCGGCAACGCCGTGCATACCCTGCATCCGATTGCCGGGCAGGGCTTTAACCTGGGTCTGCGCGATGTAGCGGCGCTGGCGGAAGTGGTGATCGATGCGCAGCGCAACGGAGAAGACATCGGCAGCCCCAGCGTCTTGCGGCAGTACGCCGACTGGCGGCAGACCGATCAGCGCCGTGTGGTAGCGTTTACCGATGGTATGGTCAGGTTGTTCGGCCAGACCTTCCCGCCCTGTGTGGGCTTGCGTGACGCGGGGATGCTGGCGCTGGATCTGTGTCCTCCCGCCAAACACCTGTTTGGCCGCTTGACCATGGGGCGGGCCGGGCGTTTACCGCGCCTCGCGCGCGGGCTGGCCTTGTAATGGCAGTGCAACACACAGATTTCGATGTGGTGATCAGCGGCGCGGGCCTGGTCGGGCTGGCGCTGGCCGCCGAACTCGGACGTGACGGGTTTCGCACGGCCATACTCGAAGCACGCGAACCGCTGCGTGACTGGCCGGCAGATACCATCGACTTGCGCGTTTACGCGATATCGCGCGCTTCGCAACGGCTGCTTGAACGCCTCGGTGCCTGGCCGGCGATTGAGCCGCTGGCGCAACCCTACCGCGACATGCGAGTGTGGGATGCAGGCAGTTCGGGCGAGATCCACTTTGACAGCGCCGAACTCGGCGAACCCGACCTGGGCCATATTATCGAGTCACGCGTGATTGAACGCGCCTTGCTGGATGTTGTGGAAAGCCTGGACAGCGTCACGCGCTTTTGCCCGGCACGGCTGCAGGGTTTTGAAGCCGGTGACGGCGAACAAAAAATTGCACTGGAAGACGGTACATCGCTGACCGCCGGCTTGCTGGTTGGCGCGGATGGCAAGCAATCACGCGTTCGCGACCTGGCCGGTATTCATGTGCAGGTTTCCGATTATGCCCAGCAGGCGCTGGTGGCCGTGGTGACAACGGAGAAGCCACACCGGGAAACGGCCTGGCAGCGGTTTTTACCCAGTGGTCCGCTGGCCTTTCTGCCTTTGCACGATGGTCGTTGTTCCATTGTCTGGTCGGCAACCAGCGACAAGGCGAGCGCCCTGCTGGCGCTGGATGATGAAGCCTTCTGCCATGCGCTCGGTGAAGCATTTGCCTACCGCCTGGGCCATATAACCCATGTTGGCGAACGAGCGCTGTTTCCCTTGCAGGGTCAGTCCGCGAAAAACTATGTACAACCCGGAATTGCCCTGGTCGGTGATGCCGCGCATGTCGTTCACCCGCTTGCCGGGCAGGGCGTGAACCTCGGTTTGAAGGATGTGCAGGCGCTGGCGAAAACGCTGCACAGCGCCCGTGAGCAGGGTCGCAGGCCCGGCGCTTTGCCCGTGCTGCGCCGCTATGAGCGGGCCCGTCGCGGCGACAACCAGCTGACCCTGGCAACCATGAGTGGCTTCAAGCAGCTTTTCGGCAGTACGCTGGCGCCGGTGTGCGCCGCACGGGGGCTGGGCCTGAAACTGTTTGACCGCGCCACGCCGCTCAAGACACAGATCATGCGCATGGCAATGGGACTGGGAGGCGCGCATGGGGACAGATTTTAAATCTGTCCCCATCGTTACATCGACATGAAACTCACTGAAATCAATATCTACCCCATCAAGTCCACCCGCCGTATTGCACTCGACGAGAGCGAGGTGTTACCACGTGGCCTGCCCTGGGACCGGCGCTGGATGCTGGTCGATGCGCAGGGCAAGTTCATGACCGCGCGACAATACCCGACACTGGCGGTCGTTGATACACGCCTGGATGATACGGCCTTGCATGTCAGTGTGCCTGGGCGACCGGCCTTGATGCTGCCGTTGCAGCCGGAAGATCACAGGCTGACGAAGGTGAATATCTGGCGTGACCAGTGCGACGCCATCTCTATCGGAGAAGACGCCGATGCCTGGTTTTCCGATTATCTCGGTGTGTCCTGCCACCTGGTGCGGATGACCGATGACCTGGTGCGTGGCGTTGACCAGGATTATGGCCAACCCGGTGACGAAGTCAGTTTCGCCGACGGTTTCCCGATGCTGCTGATCACCGAAGCGTCCCTGGATGACCTGAATACACGGCTCGAACATCCTGTGTCCATGCGCCGCTTCCGTCCCAACCTGGTGGTGGATGGCGACGCGCCCTATGCGGAAGACCACTGGCGGCGGATTCGTATCGGTGAGGTTGAATTTGAAGGGGTAAAGAACTGTTCCCGTTGTATCTTTACGACCATTGACCCGGATACCGGCATCAAAAACCCCGCCACGGAGCCGCTGCGCACCCTGAGCCAGTATCGGCGCCGGCCGGCGGGTGGCGTGTACTTCGGCCAGAACCTGATTCCACGCAGCGGCGGCAGGGTGCGGGTCGGGGATGCGGTTGAAGTGCTGAAATATTCCTGAAACGTTGTAGACATTATGCATTGACCTACCCAACCTCGAAGGACGTGGGTTACGCTTCGGGTTGGGTAAGAACCAGCTTGAAGCACAGAGCCATAATCGAGGAGGGTAGGTCATGAACAAGTTTAGCAAGTA
>JALWRY010000455.1 GCA_027080445.1 Thiohalobacter sp.
TTCCAGGTTGGCAAGACGCTGCTCATAACTCCTGAGTTGCAGGCGTAGCGATTCGACCCGCTTCGATTTGGCCTCGCCTTCCTGTTGCTCATCAGGGAGTAATGGCTTCAGTCCTTCCTCCAGTAACACCCACAAGCGGTCTTCATCTGCACCGGCCTTTTCAACCGCCTTGCGCTCTGCCCGCAGAAAAGCGAGACGTATTTCAACCAGCTTCTGCTGCGCCGGCGAAGGCTCCGCCTGGCCGTTGAGGCTCGCGAGGCGTGCGTCTGCCTGTAAAATAGCTTCCTGAAGGATGGCCAGGTACTGGTCTGCAGCCGGAACTTCTGCCACAGGCTCCTGGCTGGTTTCAGCCTCTCCTTGGCTATGCCGGAAATGCAGGTAAACCATATACACAGCACCAACAAACAGCACTTCCAGCAAGGCAAACGCCAGAAATTCGGAAAGATCCATCCGGCTAGTCCCATACCTTTATCATGTAGGCCTGATTCATTTCACCCTTGACCGGGCTGTATACCCCGACAATCCTGTATGGCTTGTCACCGGTATCGCGCACCGGTTGTTCCACGGAATAGCGGTTATCCTTCTGCCTGACGACCGCCACCTGGGGCTGTAGTGTGTCGCCGACCTTGTTTCTTCGTACAACGACAGCGATCTCGCCGCTAGCCAGTTTGACCGTAGTACCGGGCGGGTATACGCCGATTACCTTGATCAGTGTCTCGGCGATTTGCTTGCCATATTTTTTCTCGTCCTCGTAAATCTTTTTCAGTGCGTTGCCGGGCGCCAGTACCGGCCGGCCAATACGCGGCAACACCAGGGCCAGATAGAAATCCACCAGACCGACAAGACGCGCACCTTCCAGTATGTCTGCCTCGGACAGAGCCAGTGGATAACCGCTACCATCCGCCAGTTCATGGTGTTGACGGACAATTTGTAACCAGGACGTATCGTTCACGCCGAGCGTTTGCAGGCGTTCCACGGAACGCTCCGGATGCTGCAGGCGAATCCGGTTCTGCTCATCGGTCAGCGGACCTGACTGATGGGCCCATTCATCCTGAAATTCAAACATGCCAAGGTTGGCGGTGAGTGCAGCGCCCGTTAGCGCGACAAGGTCGGCACCCTCATACGAGAGCCGGTTTGCAACCCGCTGCGTCAGGAAGAGTGAATAAATTGCGTGCAGGGACTGGCGACTACGACCATGGTTGAAGTGCAGTGCGGCCAGACAGGTATCCGGGTGTCTCGCGCACAACGCTGTTGCCGATTCGACCAGCGACTGTAACTCGGACAACTCAGGGTGCAGACCCAGGCAAATGCCTGTAAACAACTCGCTTACCTTGTCCGCCAGTTCGTCAATGGCCCTCAATGGCCCGCTGGTGTATCCCTCCTGCGGGTGTGATGTCGCATCCGCCCCGGAAGACCCGAGCGAGGTGCGCAATTTCATACCCAGTATACGTTCGCGGCTTACTTCGGTATTGACAACAAACCCCTTGCGGAACACGATCTTACCCTGCCGGTTACACAAATCCCAGGGGATAGGTTCACCGACAGACAACATATCCGCGACAAGCTCCCTGTTGAGTGCTGGGTCATCCAATGTCGTTATCAAATCCCTTCCCCGATACCTCAAACTAGCATAGGCAAAGAAGCCTGATCAAGGTTCTGTCAATGCAGCGCGCCCCGTCCCTGCATTTCGCAAGCGATCGAGTAACGAGATCCAGTCCACCTGCCGGGTGTAGCCGATGATATCCAGGCGCGGTGGCAAGGATCGCCCCTGCACCAGGTAGTAGCCGTTTCCCGATGGCAGATCGTCCACGCCGGACATGTGACACACACCGTTCTCCAGCCGGCAGCGTATCCCCAGTCGCCGGTAAGGAAAGTCTTCGAGAAACCTCAACAGGAGACGGGAGACCGCACCGCCGACACCGCCACCGCCGATATGGGAGATACTGTCCACCGCGCGTTGACTGATGCGGTGACGGCTACGATCACCGCGTGGCGTTTTTAACCAGGCGTCGAATGCCACCGTTTGCCAGGCCTCCATATATAACCGGTTGACCTCGCCATCCAGGCGCCCCTCGATACGCCCGAAATCGAACGTGCGGGTCAGGGTTTCCAGGTCGACCTGCTTGATGCGCACGTCGGCCCACAGACGCGGCGCCAGGCCGAAGGGTTGCCGGATACGCAGGTTACGCACGGTAATATCCCCGTCAAAGGCCTGTACCAGCAACACACCGCCCAGTGTCAGTTCACCCTTGTTGTAGTGCATTTTCGGGACCATACCGGACAGCTTGCCGGACAAAGGTATCCAGCCCAATGCGTGGCTGAATGCCTGCATCGACACGGGCGTTAGCATACCGTCCAGCGACCACTGGAAACCTCCATCGTCCTGACCCAGCGAAAAACTGTCGACGTGAAGTTCGCCATCGAGCAGGGCCACCACCAGTGGCCGCGTCATGCGGACATGGCGGCCCTGTGTTTGCAGGTTCAGTTCGGCGGGTCCGAAGGCGAGCTTATACAGCCTGGCGCCCTGCCAGCTCAGGGTCGACCGGCGAGCTTCCCCCTGGCCGCCCCAGTACAGGGTACCGTTCAGATCCTTCACGCCAAATACACCGCCTTGTTCGCGCAGCGTCACCTTGTCCAGATTCAGCCGCACAGACTGCAAGGCATGACCCGCCAGAGACAAGCGCCCGCTCAGCCGTCCCCTTGTCTCCAGCTTGCCTGCCACGCCACCTACCAGCCAGGGCTGTAGCCAGGTCGTATAAAATGCCGGCAGGACAGCGTCATCAAGCTGCAAGCGCAGGTTTTCCAGCGGCGTCGCCTGCCCCTGT
>JALWRY010000456.1 GCA_027080445.1 Thiohalobacter sp.
TCTCTCGCAAAATACCGTGCAGGTAGCCAATCATCGCAACCGCCCGCCGGCCATCCCGGTTGTGCCGGCAACCCGCTCGAGTGCTTCCTGCTGGTAACTGTGGCACAAGGCAATCGCCAGTGCGTCAGCAGCATCGGCCTGGGGGGTTTCGTTGAGATTGAGCAATACCCGCACCATGTGCTGCACCTGGGTCTTGTCGGCGCCACCCTTGCCCACCACGGCCAGCTTGATTTCACGCGGCGCATATTCGGCAACCGGCAGCGCGTAATTCACCGCCGCGCAAATCGCCGCGCCACGCGCCTGCCCCAGCTTCAGCGCCGAATCGGCATTGCGGTGCATGAAGACATTCTCGATCGCCAGTTGCTGCGGCTGGTAGGCCTGCATTAATTCACTGAGTTCACGAAAAATCAGCCCGAGCTTGTCGGGCAGGCTGTTGCCGGTCACCTTCAGGCAACCGCTGGCGATGTAGCCGGCCTTGCGCCCGTCGCTGTCGATCAGCCCGTAACCCATCAAGCGTGAGCCGGGATCGATGCCGAGAATGCGGGTCGTGGCACGCAGAGCCTATAACTCCGCGAGGATATCTTCGGCGATATCGGCGTTGGAATACACTTCCTGGACATCGTCCAGCTCTTCCAGCACGTCGATCATGCGGATCATCTTTTCTGCGTCGGCCTTGTCCAGCGACGTGGTGTTCTCGGCGCGCATGGTGACTTCCGCCTGTTCCGGCTCGAAACCGGCGGCGATCATGGCTTCCTTGACGCTCACAAACGACTCCGGCGCCGTCAGGACATCAATAGAACCATCATCGTTGCTCAGCACGTCATCGGCGCCGGCTTCCAGTGCCGCCTCCATAATGGCGTCCTCGTCACTGCCTTTGGGATAGCTGAGAATACCGGTATGGGAAAACTGGAAAGCCACCGAACCGCTGGTGCCGAGGTTACCGCCGGCCTTGGTGAACGCGTGACGCACCTCGGAAACGGTGCGGTTACGATTGTCGGTCAGGCAATCGACCATGACCGCCACCCCGCCCGGGCCGTAACCCTCGTAGCGGATCTCGTCGAAATTCTCGCCGTCCTGGGCGCCGGCGCCGCGCTTGATGGCGCGCTCGATGGTGTCCTTGGTCATATTGGCGCCGAGCGCCTTGTCCACCGCCAGCCGTAAGCGCGGATTAGAGGCCGGGTCCGGCTCGCCCATCCGCGCCGCGACGGTAATTTCGCGAATCAGTTTCGTGAATATCTTGCCGCGCTTGGCATCCTGCGCCTTTTTGCGGTGCTGGATGTTGGCCCATTTACTGTGTCCTGCCATTGCTGCCTCATCGTCAAAGTGTGCAATGGCGGGAGTTTAGCATTGACCGGCGGGCGCCGTCAGCGGCCTGCCTGAAAAACTGCGGCGCCTCAGGGCGAGACGTCGAGCATACGCTGTAGCGCTGTACGCGCCATATCTGCCTCCACCGGCGGCACAACGATGCGGTTCACCGGGTTACCGTCGACCAGGTTCTCCAGCGTCCACAGCAGGTGTTGCGGGTCAATACGGAACATGGTCGAACACATGCACACCGTCGGCGACATGAAATGCACCGACTTGCCCTCGGCCTTGCATTCGTCATGCAGCCGGTTGACCAGGTTCAGCTCGGTACCCACCAGCCAGCGCGTCCCCGGTTCGGAGGCGTGGATGGTCTTGATAATATACTCGGTGGAACCGACATAGTCGGAAGCCTGACAGACCTCGAAACTGCACTCCGGGTGGGAAATGATTTTTGCCTCCGGGTACTTCGCCTTGAACCGCTCGATATGCGAGACATCGAACATCTGGTGTACCGAGCAGAACCCCTTCCACAAAATAATTTTCGCATCGCGGATCTGCTGTTCGCTCAGACCGCCCATGGGCCGATCGAAATCCCACACCACCATCCCGTCCAGCGGAATTCCCATGTTGTAGCCGGTATTGCGGCCCAGATGCTGATCGGGGAAGAACAAAACCTTTTCGCGCTGGCCGAACGACCACTCCAGCACATGCCGTGCATTGGTCGAGGTACAGACGATACCGCCGTGACGCCCGCAGAAGGCCTTCAGGTCCGCCGCGGAATTAATATAGGTGACAGGCGTTACCTGCTCATCGGGATCAAGTACCTGCGACAATTCCTGCCACGCACGTTCCACTTTGGCGAGATTCGCCATATCGGCCATGGAACAACCGGCGGACAGATCCGGGAGGATAGAAATTTGCTCGGGGCGCGACAGAATATCCGCCACCTCGGCCATGAAGTGCACACCGCAGAACACAATGAACTCGGCCTTTGAACTGGCCGCCTGGCGTGACAGTTTCAACGAATCGCCGGAAAAATCGGCATGCCGGAAAACTTCATCGCGCTGGTAGTGGTGACCGAGAATCACCAGCCGCTCACCCAGCTTCTCCTTCGCCGCAATAATGCGCGCCTCGCAGTCCTCATCAGACAGCGAGGTATAGGGATCGACATCTATTGCGTTAGCAGCCATTACGGGCAAATCTCACTGATTCTCTGACTCAATTCTCTTTTATCAGGGTATTTCATGCAACCCTGCAAAATAGCGTGTTAACCGGGACTTGCCACCTGCGCTCTCAGGATTGTGTTTCCTTCTCTACCGGCTTGCGCAAACGCACATTCAACTCACGCAACTGCGCATCGGACACCTCGGACGGTGCACTGGTCAGCAGGCAACTGGCCGTCTGCGTCTTGGGGAAAGCCATTACCTCACGAATCGAACTGGCGCCACTCATCAGCATCAGAAGCCGATCCAGGCCAAACGCCAGTCCCCCGTGGGGCGGGCAACCATACTTC
>JALWRY010000457.1 GCA_027080445.1 Thiohalobacter sp.
GTGTGGCCACACAGGCCGGCGTCGGGGAGCCAACAAGCTGCCGCGGGTGGGACACAAAATGCTCATTGGTCATGGATGCTTTTCTAGCCGCTGCCGCACCGCAAATACCGTTTCCAAAAACTGACTCAGTCGTTGACGCTCTCAAAGAACAACTTCGTCTTGTCATCAAGTTACTGAGAGGGCCATCCGGGCGAATCGTGGCCCAGATGATCGGCGAAGGGCAGTCGGCACCCGATATCCTGAAAAAATTCCGGGAACGATTTTTCACGCAGTTGCTCGCACCTGCACGCACCATTATTGAACGTGGCAAGAAAAGCGGTGAAATTGACAAGAACATCGATATGGATCTTGCTATCGACCTTCTTTACGGCCCCATCTATTACCGCTTACTCGTGGGGCATCAACCCCTCAATGATGCCTTTGCGCGCAACCTTCCCGAGCGTGTCGTTGCTATCCTGAAAACCGTCCAGCCCGGTTAAAGTCACCGCAAAACCAAAAAAAGCCTGACTTGCGCATGTCGATACACCACCGCCTGGCGCTAATTTAACAGGCTTAACGCACGCTCGCCCTTCATGCCAACTTCCACGCCTAATTTAAAGGCCTCTTCGGAAACGGCAATAATATCCGCTACAAGCATGTCTTTGTGGGTCTTTACCCCAACGACGGAGGCGCACGCTTCCCCTGTTTTATTGCAGATATCGACGTTGATATAAGCACAGGAAAGAAAACCTTTCTTGCCCTTGATAATCAGCAGTGGATATTTCAGATCAAGCTGATGCATTTCAAACTGTTCAAGATCCATAAAATCTCCTTGCATAAATATACGTTACCTTGCGTTACATATTTGCAAATATAGGTGATCATGTACAACCCTGCAAGCCATTACATAACCACTCCGCACGAAACTTAATTATCGATTTCATGAATTCCTGCTATCACAACCAATGTTATGTAGCGGCACGCTAAATTGGTTATTTTAACGGCGGTCACGGGAAGACCAATATTTCCGCGTTTTGCAGGGTTAATTATTGAGTGTATCTATGAACGATTGCACATCATACTTTTTCAAATGGCATTACGGGCTACTTCCTGCAATTACCTTGCTGCTGGGTGCAAACCATGCTGCGGCCATGTCCTGGGAAGGCAGTCTGACGGCAACAACCGAGTACGTCAGTAAACGCGGCATTTCATTAACTGATAGAAAACCCGCTCTTCAACCTGAACTACATGCCAGTACGACCAACGGATCTTACTTCGGTATTTGGGCATCCAACGTTGACTTTGATCCTGTGTGGGGGGAAGTAGACCTGTATGCAGGGATAATGCGGCCTGTTGCTGGAAGACTGAAAACAGGCATCGGTATATTCCACTATCAAGAGCTAGGTGATAGCTCTCAAAATTTCCAGGATTACTTCGTCAATGCCCGATACGGAAAATACTTCGAGGTAATGTATAGCTATTCGCCGGATTTTTCCGGTATTGATCAACAAACCGGCGGCCTTGCGGAATTCATTGGCACCATGCCCGTCACGAAAGAAACAAGCATCAAGCTTTACGGTGGCCGTATGAACTTCTGGGGCAAGGCAGACAGCCTGAAAAATTACAACATATGGCAGGTGAGTTTGCGGCGACTATACGGAAAACTCGATGCTCGCCTGAACTATAGCGATACCACATCCGATCAGTTTCGCGGCCGTGCTGACAGGAGAGTTTACCTGAGCTTGAAATACGGCTTGTAAGGTTGCCAACCAGGATTTCGATGGAGGAAAAGATGCTACATACTATCAAGGAAGACGTCGCATGCGTACTCGAGCGCGACCCGGCAGCACGCAATACATTTGATGTTCTGACAACCTACCCGGGCATTCACGCCATCCTTCTGCATCGTTTGAGCCACAAATTCTGGTGTAACGACTTCAGGTGGCTTGCGCGTTTTATTTCGATTTTTTCCAGATTCATTACCGGAATCGAAATCCATCCCGGCGCCAAAATCGGACGTCGTTTTTTTATTGACCACGGGGCGGGTATCGTTATTGGAGAAACAGCCGATATCGGTAATGATTGCACACTGTATCATGGCGTAACCCTGGGGGGCGTATCGAGTAACAAAGGCAAACGACACCCGACGCTTGGCAACGATGTCATCATAGGTGCCGGCGCCAAGGTTCTCGGTTCGATCACCCTGGCAAACGGTGTACGCGTAGGGTCGAACGCCGTAGTTCTGCAAGACGCGCCCGAGTTCAGTACTGTTGTAGGTGTACCTGGACGGATTGTCAGGGAGTCAAAGACAGCTCTGGAAAGCAAGCGCCGAGAAATGGCAAAGAAAATCGGATTCTCCGCTTATGGCACGACAAAAGATATACCCGACCCGGTTGATAGCGCCATCAAGTGTATTCTCGAGCACTTGCATTCAGTTGATGGTAGAATAGAAAAAATGTATCAAACGATACTGTCTGAAAAATGCGAATGCGATGTTGCTCTCCCGCGTTCGCTTGACAAAACCCTGTATGGCGAAAAACAACCCCGGGGTATTGAACGCACATAAAACCTGTGCTTGCCGATGATCAATTCGTCATACCGGAGAATGACGGTATTCGGCGTATTGAAACCACTGGGTTCTGGTATGCGCAGAAATGACGGGTAATGACGTAATCAGCGTTACCCTGGATCGATAAGACCCGGAAAGTACGCATCTGGCACAGAACATGGGACGAAATCATTCTCCCAGCAAATGACACCGCGCTGAATGCCCCTCACTCAATTGAACGGATGGTGGATACGCTTCTCGACAAACCTCAACTGCCCGCGGACAACGCGGGTGAAAATGACACCCGGCGGGTGGGTTAGCCGGTGAAGGCAAATCCCCTTCCAGCCGGATTATTTCCCGCTGCGCATCCCTGTCCAGCGCTGGTACTGCAGACAACAGCGCCTGGGTGTAGGGATGTTGCGCATTGTCCAGCACATCACTGACACTACCCTCTTCCACAATACGCCCGAGATACATCACCGCCACACGATCAGCGAGATACGACACAACTGACAGGTTGTGGGTGATAAACAGGTAGGAAAGCCCCAGTTCGCCCTGGAGATCTTTTAACAGGTTCAGGATCTGCGCCTGCACGGAAACATCCAGCGCGCTGGTCGGTTCATCGCAGATAATCAGTTTTGGGTTGACTGCCAGCGCACGGGCGATACAGATACGCTGGCGTTGACCACCGGAGAACTGGTGTGGATAGCGGCTGCGATGCCCGGGCCGCAGCCCGACCTGGTCGAGCAAACGGTCAACGCGCTGGCGGCGCTTCCCTGCATCTCCGCCTATACCTTGCGCGACCATGCCTTCCTCGATGATGTCACCGACGTTCATCCGCGGATTCATGGACGAGAACGGGTCCTGGAAAATAATCTGGAACTCGGAGCGGCGCTTTCGCAAGGCTTCGCCCCGCAAGTCAACAAGTTCGGTTCCCTCGAAACACACCGAGCCGGCAGTTGGCTTCAGGAGTTGCAGAACCCCTTTACCGGCAGTCGTCTTGCCACAGCCGGACTCGCCCACCAGCGCCAGTGTTTCACCGCGAGGGATCGACAGGCTGACGCCATCAACCGCGCGCACGTAACCCACCGTGCGACGAAACAGGCCCTTCTGTATCGGGAAATAGACCTGCAGGTCACGGACATCCAGTAGCTCGGTGCCGGCACCCTCATTCGCCGCCGTGGTTTTCTGTTCCGTGCTGTCCGGCACGTTCTTGCTGGTATCCGGCACGCTGAGTGTCGGGTCAGCAAGGTGGCAACGCACACCGTGCATGTCATCCTGCGCGAACCAGTCAGGCGCAGTCTGTCTGCAAACGTCCCAGGCGCGATCACAACGTTCCGCAAAACGGCAGGCATGAAAAACCTGGTTCAACGGCGGCACAGTGCCGGGTATAACGGTGAGTCGTTGTTCGCGTTTGCTGCTGTCGGGCAATGCCGCAAACAATCTCTGGCTATAGGGGTGTTGAGGTGCGGTGTAGAACGCATCGCGCGGCGCCTGTTCAATAATCTGGCCGGCATACATCACGGCAACCCGGTCAGCCATACCGGAGACCACGCCCAGGTCATGCGTGATCAGCAACACGGCCATACCACGTTCGCGTTGCAGTTTTGCGATCAGTTCCAGCACCTGCGCCTGGATGGTAACGTCCAGCGCAGTGGTCGGTTCATCGGCGATCAGCAGGTCCGGGTCGCCGGCCAGCGCCATGGCAATCATGACGCGCTGTTTCATTCCGCCGGATAATTGGTGCGGGTATTCGTTGTGACGCCGTGCCGCATCGGGTATACCGACGGCATCGAGCAGGCTGATCACTTCCTGCCTGGCGGCATCACCGTCCAGACCCTTGTGCAGGGCCAGGCTTTCACTGATCTGCGCACCGACGGTCATGACCGGGTTCAGTGAAGTTTGCGGCTCCTGGAAAATCATGGCAATACGGCCGCCCCGTACGTTGCGCATGCCAGACTCGGGCAGCGCCAGCAGTTCTTCGCCGTCGAGTTTTACAGAACCGCTGGTAATCTCGCCGGCAGGCTGTGGCAACAACCGCAACAGCGATAACGCTGTCATGGATTTTCCGCAACCGGACTCACCCAGCAGCGCGAAAGTTTCACCCCGCGCGATACGGAAACTGACGCCGTCCACCGGACGCACGGCATGATCGCCGGTGCCGAGCCGGACTTTCAGGTCTTTGACTTCGAGCAATGTGTGGGTCATGGATTATCGCCGCATTCTTGGGTCAAAGGCATCGCGCACCGCGTCGGAAAACAGGTTGGCCGCCAGCACCAGGGTAAACATGAAACTGAAGGCGGCCAGCAATGACCACCACACCATGGGTTCGCGCGCCATTTCCAGGCGCGCACTGTTAATCATATTGCCCCAGCTCAGGGTGGTCGGGTCAACACCGACGCCCACGTAGGACAACACAGCCTCGGCCAGCACCAGCCCGCTGAAATCAATCACCACGGAAATCAGCACGATGTGCATCAGATTCGGCAACAGGTGGCGCACCATGATCACACTCCGGGACACGCCGAATGCATTGGCCGCCTGGACATAGTCCAGCTCGCGCAGTTTGAGTGTCTCGCCGCGCAACAAACGACATAAGCCCGTCCAGCTGGTAATACCGAGAATCAGGCACAAAAACAGCAGGCGCAGGTCAGCACGTTCGGCCATGGTCTCGAACAGTTCCGGGTGCGTGTCCATATACACCTGCATCATCAGCACCGAAGCGGCAATCAACAACACGCCCGGGATGGAGTTCAGCGTGGTATACAGGTACTGGATGACATCATCCACCCAGCCGCGGAAGTACCCTGCCATCATGCCGAGCAATACGGCAAACGGCAGCATGATCAGCGTGGTGAGTGTACCGATCACCAGGCCGGTGCGGATACTCTTGATCGTCTCGTACAACACATCCTTGCCGACCTTGTCCGTTCCGAATACGTGCCAGACCGGGGCAAGATTGGCGATCAGCAGGACAAGAAAGACCAGCAGGGATACCGTAATCATGAACGTGCGCCAGGGTACCCCGGACTCGCCATGCCACAAGCGCTTTGCCGTCGTCAGCACGGTGCTGTTCCAGTGCCTGCCCAGCAACAAGGCAAGCAGCACGAACAGCGCCAGCATAAACAGCAGGGCCTGAACAAAAGCCATCAGGGAGCGTCCGGCAATATCGGCAGCACGCTCGCGCAAGGGGTCTTTGAGATGCGCCCCGCCGTACTTCAGGCGCGGGAAAATCCGCTGCTGCACACCGTTTTCATCTACCACAGTTTCCCGTGTGAACAGCGTGGTGGCAAACGGTGCCGAGTAGGTTTTCTCCGCCTGCGTTGCGATACCGCCCAGTAGCCCGTCGAGTACGCTGACCACGTCACCGGCATACTGCACCTCGACCTGGCCGTCCTGCATGGGCAAGGCCTTGCGGTAATGCAGTGAATCGAGCAGGCCGGTTACGGTATAGAATGTCAGTACGACGAGAGAAGCCACGGCAATCCGACCACGCACCACTTCCCGCCAGGGCGCCCGCAGGTGTTCGTAACGCCGCGCATAAAACCCAAACGCCACCACAATAAAGACCAGCAGGAATACCAGCGCGTCAGTCCATAGCAGCACCGGCTTGATCATGACAGACGTATCCTCGGGTCGACCAGCGTGTAGGACAGGTCCGTGAGTAGCAGGCCGAGGATATACAACACTGAGCCCAGGAACACCATCGCACGCACGATGGCGAAGTCCTGTTTCTGAATGGCTTCGATGGTGTAACTGCCCAGCCCCGGGATGCCGAAGAAGGATTCCATAATCAGGCTGCCCATGAACAGCAACGGCAACACCACAACGATACCGGTAAGAATCGGCACCATGGCATTCTTCAATACATGGGTGAACAACAGTTTCAGTTCGGGCAGACCTTTGGCGCGCGCGGTGCGCACATAGTCCCGACCGATCTCTTCAAGAAAAATGGTGCGGTACCAGCGACCGCTGGAACCCAGCGCGGATATTACGCCGATCACAACCGGCAACAGGACGAAGCGCCACGCCTGCCAGCCCGGCTCATAACCCGATATCGGCACCAAGTGTAATACCTTACTGAACAGGAACTGCCCGGCAATGATGTAGAACAGCCCGGAGATCGACATCAGCACCACGCTCAGGATGACACCGGAAAGATCGAGATAGCTGCCACGGAAAAATGCCAGCAACATGGCGAAACTGATGTGTACCAGCAAACCCAGCAACAGAGTGGGCAGGGCAATGGCCAGACTGGGCCACATGCGTTGACTGATATCCTCGCCAATATTGCGGCCGGCATCCGATGAGCCAAATTCAAATGCAAACAGTTTGACTGATTTTTCGAAGAAAATCGTATCGGTCAGCTGTTCGACACCCGGCGCGTCCCGGTTGTACAACAACGGCTGGTCATAACCATGCTCAACTTTCCACTTTTCCACAGCATCCGGCGTGACGTGCTTCATTCCCAGGTGCATGCGCGCCACATCGTCAGGACTGTTGACGACGAAAAACAGCACAAAGGTAATCAGGTTGACGCCAACGAGAATCGGGATGGCGTAGAGCAGGCGGCGAATGATATAGGCCAGCATCAGCGTTGCTCCGCCAGCGTTCGCCGGTTTTCGTGACGCCGGTAACCCACGACCGCAGGAATAACCATAAGCACCACCAGCAGGGCGATCAGGCCCAGCGGCCAGACAATGGGCTTGTTCCACTCGTGGCGCTTCTGTTCACGTAACTGAGGATCGATACGCTTGTATTTCAGCACATTATTGGCCATCAGGTTGGGCTTGGCGTTGAAATACCAGTCGTGATACAGCACAAACTGTTTCGGATGGTAGCCGAAGGCCCAGGGCGCGTCGCGTCGCAGGATGTCGATCATGCGATCAATGATTGCCTGGCGCTGAGGGCCATTGGCCATATTCTTCATCTGCTCGAACAGGCGGTCATATTCCGGGTTACTGTAATTGGCGGCGTTCTCGCCATTCTTTTTAAACTTGGCGTTCTTGCTGTAGAGCAGGAACAGGAAATTCTCGGGATCAGGGTAGTCGGCATTCCAGCCCCACTGGAAAATCTGCTCCGTCCCCTTGAGCATCTTGTCCTGGAAACGGTTGTAGTCGGTACTACGGATTTGCAGCTGAATATCCAGCTTGCCAAACTGCTTGCGTATCCAGTTCTGCAGGGCGGAAACATCCGGCCCGTTACCGGTCGCGTCCAGGTACAGGGTAAGTGGTTTACCGGTTTTCACATCGCGCCCGCCGGGATAGCCGGCTTTTGCCAGCAAACGCCGCGCCTCCTCGACGGATTTCCGTTTTGGCCCGCGCGGCGTCCAGTCATAGACGTAGGGATTCATCCCGGCCTTACCCGCCCGGTAACCAAAGATGCCCGGTGGCAAGGGACTCTGCGCGGGGATACCGCGCCCATTGGCGAAAATGGAAATATACTCCTCATAATCCATCGCGATTGAAATGGCATGGCGCAACAGGCGTGCACGTTCACTCTGCCCACCCACCACCGGATCGAGCATATTGAAGCCCATGTAGTATTCCGAGCTTGAAATCGCTGTACTCAGGTGAATCCCTTTCGCCTGCATGCCCGGTGTCAACGAGATATCGCCGCCACTACCTATCTGTATGGCCTGGTCAAAACTGTCGGAACTGACCCCCGAGACATCATAATAACCCTGAAGAAACTTGTTCCAGGTGGGGATAGCCTCTTTTTCCAGGCTGTAGACCACCTTGTCGATAAAAGGCATTTGACGGCCGGCATCCTTCAGAAACCCGGCCGCTGCATCCCCCGGTTCGCCCTGATCCGGGTAAGCCTCACCGCGAAAATTCGGATTGCGTTCCAGCACCATCTGACGGTTGGGATCGTTCACGGTGAGCATGTAAGGCCCGGTGCCCACCGGGTACCAGTCGAGGGTGATATTGCGTTCCTTCATACCCGGCTGCTGATAAAACACATCCGCTTCCCAGGGCACGGGGGCAAAAAACGGCATGGCCAGCCAGTAGCGGAACTGCGGGTACTTGCCACGCACCAGCACCCGGTAGTGGTAGCGGTCCAGCACACTGGCGCCTTCCAGCGGGAAGTCGTCAAGCTTCAGTACCGGCGGCGAGCTTTCTCCTGACTTCGCCAGCTTCTCCGCGGCTTTGCTTAAGGTGACGGCGTAATCTTTCAGCCCGACAATATAATCGGCCATCAGGCCGAATATCGGTGAATGCAGGTGCGGGTGCGCGAGCCGTTTTATTTCGTACACATAGTCAGCCGCAACCAGTTCACGCGTACCGGTGCGGGGAAAATCCGCCAGGCTGCTGACATCCTGCAGATCGGTGGCCTTGAGATGGTGATAAATGAAAGCCCCCTGGTCATCTTTCGCAAAGGCGGGATGTGGCTGGTAACGGATGCCGGGCCGGATTTCAATATCGTACACACTGAAGGCAATGGCATCGGTCGGCGCATCGTCGGGCAGGCGTTGCCTGTTACTGTCCAGGTAATAGGGTTCCGGTATCTGCGTAGCCGTCAGCGGCTCCAGCTGGTACGGCCGCTTGAGAAATGCGTATTGCAGTGGCGGCTCATAGATCTGGCCGGTGAATACTATCTCGTTGGCGCTGTAGGACTGCGCCGGGTCCAGGTGTTTGGGGCGCGCGCTGAACGAGGAATAGAGGATATTCCTGTCGGCCTGGTCCGGCGGATACGGGCTGTTCCACGGTTGATCGCCGCAGGCAGTGACGGTAATACTGACGAGGATCCATCCCAGCCCCCTGAGAAACCCGCCCAGCCTGTCGAACCCCGTGTTTGGCACATGCATGAGCCCGCATTATAGGGTGCGCAGGCGGGCTTTCACAGGCCTTCCAGTGGCCGCAGTTTTCCGGTACCTTAGCGCCATCAAATTATCATACAGAGGTCAGAAGCAGCCATGGGATTTCTAACGGGCAAACGCGCGCTCATCGTGGGACTCGCCAGTAACCGATCGATCGCCTGGGGCATCGCTAAAGCCATGCAGCGTGAGGGCGCAGAACTCGCCTTTACCTACCAGAACGAGAAGTTGCGCGATCGGGTGGAAAAAATGGCTGGCGAATGCGGTACGGAAATCATTGTGCCCTGCGACGTATCCGACGACGAGCAGATCGACGCCGTATTCGACCACCTCGATGATTACTGGGATCACCTGGACATCATCGTACATTCCGTGGCTTTCGCACCACGCACCGAACTGGAAGGTGACTACCTCGAATCGGTCAGCCGCGAGGGCTTCCGGGTGGCCCACGAAATCAGCTCCTACAGCTTCTCAGCCCTGGCCAAGGCCGGCTGCCGCATGATGGAAGGCCGTGATGGCGCCATGCTGACCCTGAGTTACTACGGCGCCGAGAAGGCCATGCCCAACTACAATGTCATGGGCCTTGCCAAGGCCAGCCTGGAAGCCAATGTGCGCTACATGGCGCAGAGCCTTGGCCCGGATGGTATCCGCGTGAATGGCATTTCAGCCGGCCCGATCAAGACACTGGCTGCCGCAGGTATCAGTAATTTCCGCAAGATGCTGAATCTGATGGAACGCACCTCGCCGCTGCGCAAAAATGTCACCATCGATGAAGTCGGAAACGCCGCAGCGTTCCTTTGCTCCGACCTGGCTTCCGGTATTACCGGTGAAATCACCTACGTCGATGCCGGGTACAACACTACGGGCATGCCGCCCCTCGATGACTGATTAAGCCAGTGGAAAGTGCCGGTTGACTGGCCTTTCCCGGCTCAACGGTTTGCCCGCTTCGCGGGTTCCCTGCGCTCCTCACAAAATGTGGCGCGATCCCAAACTCGCCGTTCACTGCGTGAACAGCTCAAACAGGGATCGCTTCATCCACATTTTGCTGCGGTGCTCGGCAGCACCGATTCGCCAGGAAAGTCCAATCAACCGGCACAGGACACTTACGGGGTAACGACCGGGAAACCAACCCCTCGCACGGAGCAAGTCGGGGGCGGGTCGAGCCTTTTTCAGGAGTCGGTGCAGCCGAGCATCGCAGACATTTTGCGATGAAGCGAGCGTTGTCTGAGCCGTTTGCGCGATAGCGCAGACGGCGAGTTTAGCGAGCGCGCAAAATGTCGAGAAGCGCAGGGAACCCGCGCAGCGGGCAAACCGTCGACTGAAAAAGGCTCGACCCGCCCCCGACGAAAACATCAACCCTGCAACACGCCCTCTTCCCCCTCACTGCGCGCAATAATCACCGCCCCGCAGGAATCGCTGAACACATTAACCGAGGTCCGGAACATGTCCAGGATACGATCTACCGCCAGGATCATCCCGATCGCTTCTGCCGGCAGTCCAATGGTCGCAAGAATAATGGTGATGGCCACCAGACTCGCTGCTGGAATACCCGCGACACCAATCGACGTCAGCAACGCCACCAGCACGACGGTGAACTGGGTGACCAGATCCAGTTGCAGACCATAGGCCTGGGCAATAAACATCGCCGCAACACACTCGTACAGAGCCGTACCATCCATATTGACAGTAGCAC
>JALWRY010000458.1 GCA_027080445.1 Thiohalobacter sp.
CCCTGGAAGGTGGCCCGTGCAAGACGCTATCGCAGGGTGAAAGGCAGTTAATCCCGGCAGGTGTCCCGCACCAGGTCGCAAACACGGGCGAGACATCCTGCCGGTACCTGGTGGTGCAGGGTGTCGGCGCGTTCGATTTTATCCGCTTAAAAGGAGAAGGCGATGTCCGGAATGAATTTTAGCGGGGGCTGCCTGTGCGGCAGTGTCCAGTACAGGATAAACGGTGATGTTCAGCGGTTTTATCACTGTCATTGCAGTCGTTGCCGAAAAATGACCGGCACCGGCCATGCCACCAATATTATGGTCAAGGCTGATACGGTAGAATGGTTAAAAGGCGAGTCACTATTAGGTTACTACAAAGTTCCGGAAGCAGAACGTTTCTACAGCCAGTTCTGCAAACAGTGTGGTAGTCCGCTACCCAGACGGGTGCCAGAGCTGGGTATGGTGGTTATACCCGCCGGCTCACTGGATAGCGATCCCGGGATCAAGCCGGAGGCGCGGATATTCTGGGATTCCCGTGCTGAATGGTCATGTGAAGCCGGTGGGTTGCCCACGTTTTCCGAATACCCGGAAACATAACAGACATGCCGGTCATCGTCAGCTTAGACACTGGATACATGCGCACCATGATGGAGATGACGAAATGGGTCAGCGTTATACCGAACTGTCCGACAAACTGAAAAAGTTTATCGAGGCGCAGAAAATATTCTTTACAGGCACCGCCGCAGCGGATGGCCGGGTGAATATTTCGCCAAAGGGTATGGATTCGTTGCGGGTGCTCGGCAAGAACAGAATCGTGTGGCTGAACGTAACGGGCAGCGGTAATGAAACATCTGCTCACGTTCAGGAAAATCCGCGTATGACGCTGATGTTTGCGGCGTTTGAAGGCAACCCCATGATTCTTCGGTTATATGGCGAGGCGAAAGTTATCCATAAAACAGATCCTGAATGGGAAGCGCTCTTTGCCTTGTTCGAGCCGCTTCCCGGCGCAAGGCAGCTCTTTGATATTTCCGTCGATCTGGTCCAGACCTCATGCGGTATGGCAGTACCGTTTTTTGCATATTCCGGCGAGAGGGAGCAGTTGAATGCCTGGGCAAACAAGAAGGGTGAGGCAGGGATAAGGGAATACTGGAAGGAGAAAAACCAGGTCAGCCTTGATGGCAAGCCAACCCGGATTGTGGAGAAGAATGGCTGACACCACACAGGGTTTGACAGGAAGCTTCCCAGGGCGGAGATACCACCCTTACGTTCTGGTCGGCGTGGACCGTAATGTGGAAATGTCTAACGCACTGTTCCCGGCCCCTTTTCCGCAAGCGCCAGAATGACAGGAAAATCTTTTTCATCACCTGAAACGGTGTGTGCGGTAACGAAGCGAACGTCTTCGAACCCGTTGGCTGTCTCTTTTTAAGAACGCCACGTTTCACCCACTATGACGCCGGAATCGAATAGGTTGCAATGGTCATGTCGGCCGCCTCGTCGCGCAGCGGTACGATCGCTTGATAGGCGTCGGAATGAAACCAGGCCGAGAGCGCGTCCTGGTTCGGGAACCTGACGATGCCAACGGCCTGGTGATCGGCCTGGCCAACCAGTACATCATCCATTTTGCCGCGCAGAACGGTTTCACCGCCGTGGGGCGCCATGCTCTCTCCCGCTTTTTGTGCATATTCCTGAAATTTTTCCGGGTCCTTGATTTTTACCGTGGCGACGAAAAAGGCTGTCATGATCTTCTCCTTGTGATGTTTCGTATTGTCTTGCGTTGCAGAGTCTTCTGATGATATTGAACGTGATGGTGAAACAGGACGATGACTTCAGTACCGCGCCCCCATGGTGGCAAATTCCCCGGAAAATGTATCCAGTGCATCGAGTTCGTCTGCCGACAGTTCGATCTCCATGGCGGACCAGTTTTGTTCCAGATAAGGAATCTTGCGAGTGCCGGGGATCATGGCAATACCGGGTTTGCGCGCCAGCAGCCAGGTCAGCGCGACCTGGGCGTTGGTAACCCCCCGGCTGGCGGCGATATGCTCGATCTGTTCAACCAGCGCGCGGTTATGTTCGAGCGCGGCTTCCTGGAAGCGCGGATTGTCGAGACGCCAGTCGCCCGCCTGCAGGTCATCCCTGTGACGGATCGCGCCCGCCAGAAAGCCTCTGCCCAACGGGCTGTAGGCGACAAAGCCGATACCCAGGCGTTGGCAGGTCGGCAGGATGTCTTCCTCGACGTCCCGCGACCACAGCGAGTACTCGGTCTGCAACGCCGAGATGGGGTGAACCGAACACGCGCGTTGCAGGGTGTCCGAATCCGCTTCGGACAGTCCCAGGTATTTCACCTTGCCTTCGGCAACCAGTTCGGCCATGGCGCCCACCGTGTCTTCGACGGGCACGTCCGGGTCCATGCGGTGCTGGTAATACAGATCGATATAATCCGTTTTCAGACGTTTCAGCGACGCCTCGCAACTGGCTTTTACATAATCCGGATGGCCGCTGACGCCCAGCCAGCCACCCGCTGCATCACGCCGGATACCGAACTTGGTTGCCAGGGTGATGTTTTCGCGTCGCCCGTTCAAGGCGCGCGCCAGCAATGCCTCGTTGCGGAACGGTCCGTAGATATCGGCGGTATCCCAGAACGTGCAACCGAGTTCGGCTGCGCGATCCAGGACCTTCAGGTTTTCCTGCAAAGCACTGCTGCCGTAGAAGTCGGACATCCCCATGCAGCCCAGCCCGACTGCCGGTACCTTTAATCCTTGTTGACCTAATTCAATCGTTTTCATGCTGCCTACTCCTTGTAGAGGTTGTCTGGACGATGATGCAA
>JALWRY010000459.1 GCA_027080445.1 Thiohalobacter sp.
TTTTATAGGCCGGGTAGACAATATGGCTGGCGCGAATTTCCTTTTCACCCCAGACCGGCGGGTGTGCCGGTGGCGAGTAGATGTAATCGACCAGTGTATTGATCTGTGCGGCAGTCAGTGTCTTGCCAAAGGCCGGCATCTGGGTTGCGGGCAGACCATTGGCGATCACGCCTGCAGCCCTGTTTTTGTGCAGTCGGTGCAGGTTTTCCGGTAGCAGGGCAGGCCCCATCTCCCCCAGGCGGTTGTCGCCGTGACAGCGGGCACAGTGCTCGGCAAACAGTTTTTGCGGCGCACTGTCCGCCTGCAGCAGGCCCGGCAGCAGCAGTCCAAGCGCGATGTAAAGCGGCAACAGACGTTTCAACTTGCCCGCCTGATGGTGCGTAGTTCGAGTTCAGCCGGTTCCGGTTTGTCGTTGCCGTATTCCGTTTCGGTGATACCCAGTTCCTCGTCGTCCAGGTAGCAGGCCGGGTCTTCCCACCAGGGGTCGCCGGTCAGCTGGAACGCGCGCACACGGGTATTGCCGCCACAGATCGACTGGTAGTGACAGACCCGGCAGCGTCCTTTCAAGGGGCGTGGAGAGCGTTTCAGTCCATCCATTAACGGGTTGCTGCGGTCCTGCCAGATTTCGGAGAAGGGTCTTTCTTTCACATTGCCCAGGTTATAGTTCCACCAGAAGGTGTCGGGGTGTACGTTGCCGAGGTTGTCGATGTTGGCGATATTAACCCCGGACGCATTCCCGCCCCATTGAATGAGCCGCTGTTGCATGTCGTCATAGCGTTCCGGGAAATTGCGTTCGATCCACTGCAACAGGTAGACCCCGTCGGCGTCATTGTTGCCCGTGACATACTCCGTGCGGCGGCCGGCCTGGATATCCTCCCAGCAACGTTCGAACAGCTGGTCCATCACCTGGCGTGTGGCCTGGTGGACGACGTCAGAACGCCGGTTGCGGTTGCCGCGCCCGCCATAGTTCAGGTGTGAGACATACAGTTTGTCGACCTGCTCCTCGCGCATGATATCCAGCAGCAGCGGCAGTTCGTGGGCGTTATCCTGTGTTGGCGTGAAACGCATGCCTACCTTGATACCGGCTTCACGGCACAGGCGGATGGCGTGCATGGAGGCGTCGAAAGCGCCTTCCTTCTGGCGGAAACGGTCGTGTGTTTCACGGATACCATCGATACTGATACCAACATAGTCATAGTGCATGGCGGCAATATCGGCGATATTGTTCTCATCGATCAGGGTGCCGTTGGTAGACAGGCCGACATAAAAGCCCTTGTCCTTTGCACGTCGCGAAATAGCGAAGATATCGGGGCGCAACAGTGGCTCGCCACCCGACAGGATCAGTACCGGCACACCGAAATGACGCAGGTCATCCATCACGGTGAAGACTTCCGGCGTTGACAGTTCACCGGGAAAGTCGATATCCGCGGATATGGAGTAACAATGCTTGCAGGTCAGGTTGCAGCGGCGCACCAGGTTCCAGATGACCACCGGCCCGGACGGCTGGCGGGAAACCGGTCTGTTCGGTGGCTGAACCAGTTCCTTCATGTACTGTGATATACGAAACATTTCAGCCTCCTATTCTCAGGCCGGTTTTTTTCAGGATACGGGTGCTGAACAGCACATCATGGCTGCGCGCCAGATCGCCGAGCAGACCGGCAATGGTCTCGACCTCGTGCATAACTTCCTGTCGATCGTGCCCATGCACCATGGCAAACAGGTTATAGGGCCAGTCCGGCAGGTGCCTGGGCCGCTGGTAGCAGTGGCTGACGCTGTGTAATCGCCCGACCTGTTCACCCACCTCGGCAATCCTGTCGTCGGGTACGTCCCATACAGACATGCCGTTGGCGACATAGCCCAGGCGATAGTGGTTGGGTAGCACGCCGATGCGGCGGATGCGGCCATCATCGAGCATGGCCTGGATTCGCGCCATCACCAGCCCGGGTTCTACACCCAGCTCTGCCGCCAGCCAGTGCCAGGGGCGTGCATGCAGGGGTAAACCGGCCTGGGTGGCAAGCACCAGGCGCCGGTCGATATCCGGCAGGGCTTCGTTGGCAATTTTTTCCGGGGCGGCTTCTGACATGTTTTACACCTGAAGATTCAAACCCACGTAGTATTCCGCCTGTTTGGGGAAGTTATACACTTCAAGGCCTGTGCATTCTCCGATACGACGTATCATTTCATCCAGTTGTTGCGGTGTTTCGGTGGCCAGCACAAACCACATATTCATTTCGTGCTCGCGCCGGTAGTTGTGCGCGACTTCCGGAAAACTGTTGACCTGTTCCATGACTTCGTCGAAGCGTTCCTCGGGAACTTTCAGCGCACACAGGCTCAGGGCGCCGCCCATTCTCTCCGCGTGAAACAGGGGTCCAAAGCGCGTCAGCAGGCCATCATCGAGCATGCAGCGGATGCGGGTAATCAACTCGCTCTCACTGGTGCCAAGTTTGCGTGCGGCATCACGGTAGGGGCGTTCACTGACCGGGAAACCGCCCTGTAGCTGGTTGATGATACGGCGGTCGAGATCATCCATCTAACGATGGCCCCGGTAGCGCGCACCACGCTGCTTGAAACGGCGGCCGCTGAACAGCACGGATTTGTCGAGGTGTTCGAGTCCCAGCCCCTCCACCATCCGTTCGACGCAGTCCATGACATCGTTGCGGTCTTTCCCGTGCACCATGCAGAACAGGTTGTAGGGCCATTGTGGAAGACGGCGAGGGCGCTGGTAGCAGAGGGTGACGCAGTCCTGCCGGCCCAGCTGGTAACCCAGTGCATCGATGTCGCTGTCCGGTACATCCCAGACC
>JALWRY010000460.1 GCA_027080445.1 Thiohalobacter sp.
AGGTTGGCCTGTTCGGCTGCCAGTTGCGCGTGTTCCGCGGCATCTTTTTGCTGACGCAACTGGTCAATCAGGTCCAGGTTCTCGAAGCGCAATTCAATGGCGGTGCGGGCTGCCTTGTTGAGGTTGTGCGCCCAGACGAGACAACTGGCCAGGAAGGCAACACCGGCCAGACCGACGAAATTGGAAATGGCCGTGCCCTCGACGAAGAAACGCAGGGTCATAGTGCCCATGATCGGTATGGCAAAACTGTAATAGCCGGGCAGATAGGCTGAAAGTGAGCCGATGCCGGCGGTGGTCAGGCCACACAGCAGCACAACCATCAACATGATCAGCCAGGGACTGTTCGCCGGGAAAAACAGTACCGGCAACAAGGCCCAGGCGAGTGCCAGCAGACTGATCGCCAGCATGAAGCGGTTTTGCCAATAGCGGTTGTCCCGGGTGTCCGGCTGCCTCGTCAGGTACTGGTTGGCAACCACTACCCGGGCAATCATGGCCACGGACAGCGTGATCCCCCAGCCCAGTAGCAGTGCGTGTTCGAAACGGTACCATAAGGCCCATACGATAATCAGCATGACGATCATATTGCCGGCGAAGGCCGCCCGGGTTTGTTGCGCCAGCAGTTGCAGTTGCTCGCGCAACAGACGTTGGCGTGAATCTGAAGTGGCGCTATTCCTGGTGGATTCAGCGGCGAGGGTTTGGGTATTCATGTGTATCGACCTTGCCGCCGCCTGCTGGCGGCGAGCAGGCCACCCAGCAGGCCGCCGGCGGCGGCCGCCAGCGCCGGCAGTCTTCCCGGTTGTAGTGCCAGCAGCAGTACCAGGCCGGCGGCGATACCGCTCAGTGCGCCGGCACGGAACGGCGCGACGGACACGCACAGGCCACACAGCCAGGCGCAGCCCGTAGCGACTACAATATACAGGGTGAACTGAATGGCCAGCCAGTGTGCATCGCCCATAAAGGCAGACAATATCCACACGCTGCAGTCAGCAGCACGGGATGCATCAAGCCTGGTACACGGCGACAGCAGGCTCGTATCGAAGCTTGTGGCGCGGTAGTAATTCAATAACAGGTATGCCGCCATGATCAGCAGGATGCTTGCTATCGTTGCCAACAACACGGCTTTCAGGGAGGATGAGGAAGGTGACACGGGTGTGTATACCGGCGTTTGAAAGTCAGGACTGTACACGGGCGGCAGCGCGTAATTCAAGTCATCCGCACAGGTGTCCGACAATCATTGACAACGATTCGGACTATACGCACACTTTTGCGGCGCAATTGGGGAAACGATGAGCCTGCGGCTAAAATTCAACCTGATGCTGATTCTGACCACGGCCATCGGCCTGTTGGCGGCCGGTATCGTGTCGTACGACATTCTCAAACGCGATGCCCGCGCCGAGATTATGCAATCGGCCAGAATTCTGCTGGAGGGCGCCTTGTCGGTGCGCCGCTACACGGTGCAGCAGATCCGGCCCCTGTTGCGCCAGGTTAAAACAGACGAGTTCCTTTCGCAGATGGTGCCGGCTTACGCTGCGTCCCAGGTCATCCAGGGTCTGCAGCAGAAATATAGCGAGTACAGTTACAAGGAAGCAGCCATCAATCCAACCAACCCGGCCAACCGCGCCACCGACTGGGAAACTGATATCATCAACTGGTTCCGTAATCACCCGGACCAGAAAGAACTGGTTGGCGAACGCCAGACGGCAACCGGCTCATCACTTTATATCAGCCGACCGATACGTATCAGTAATCCGAAATGCCTTACCTGTCACAGTAATCCGGCTGATGCCCCAAAGGCGATGGTGGCGCGTTACGGGTCGACCAACGGTTTCGGCTGGAAGCTCAACCAGGTCATCGGCGCCCAGATCGTGTCGGTGCCGCAAGCCCTGCAGCTCAGCAATGCCCATCGCCAGTTCTATGTCTTCCTGGGTTCGCTGGTGGTCATCTTTGTCCTGGTTGGCCTGGTGTTGAACCTGTTGCTGTATCGTTACGTCACCCGGCCGGTTGCCCTGATTTCAGCGCGCGCCGAGGCAATCAGTACCGGTGACGGCTCCGGTGAGGAACTGGATATGAAAGGTGATGACGAGATCGCCTCGCTGGCGCGTTCATTCAACCGCATGCAGCGCAGCCTCAATAATGCCATAAAGTTACTCAACGAAACCATGCACTAGGCAGCCCTCTATGGAACGCAACGGGACTCTGCCCGCAACACTGGGGAAATACCAGGTCAAGGCGCTGCTGGGACAGGGCGCCATGGGTGTTGTTTACCAGTGTTTCGACCCCGATATCGAGCGTACCGTCGCGATCAAGGTTGTGCATTCGCACCTGCAACAGGGTAAGGCCGGTCGCGAGAGTGTGGAGCGTTTTCGCCAGGAGGCGCGCGCCGCCGCACGCTGCCAGCATCCGAATATTGTAACGGTGTACGAACTGGGGCGGCAGAACGACAGCGATTTTATCGTGATGGAATATGTGCAGGGCGAGGAACTGCGCTATTTCCTGGAAACCGGTCAGTTGTTCACGCTGGCCGAGTGCGTGCATGTCATCACTGAAGTTCTGTCGGCACTGGCACACGCCCACCAACAGGGCGTGGTTCACCGCGATATCAAACCTGCCAATATTATTCTGCTGGACAACGGTGGCGTGAAGGTGGCTGATTTCGGTGTTGCCCGGCTCGACCATTCAGAACTTACCCTGGCGGGCAATATGGTTGGAACACCTACCTACATGGCGCCTGAAGGGCTGCGCGGTGAACGTGTCGATGCGAGCGGTGACCTGTACAGTACCGGTATGGTATTGCTGGAAATGTTGACGGGTATGAAACCGCAACCGCAACAGCTTTTCAGCCAGCCGATCGCGGAGTTTGTCGACCTGGCATTACGCAGTGAGCGTGGACAGGCTTTACCGGCGGCACTGGCCCGGGCGATTACGACGGCGCTGGCGGAAAAGCCTGCGCAGCGTTTTGCATCGGCACAAGCGTTCCGCGATGCGCTGGAGGTCTTTGCCGCGACCTTGCAGGAGTCCCGCGCTGCTTCCGAAACACTGTCGGAAACCGTCATTGCGCGGCCACCGCCGGCGCCTGACCGGGTGCTGCCCACAAACCTTCCGACCGAATGGCCGTCTGACATGCTGGATACCCTCGAACGCACGCTGGCAGGTTATGTGGGGCCGCTGGCGCGGGTGCTGGTCAATCACAGTGCGTCACAATCCGGTTCGGTCGAGGAGCTCGGGCGCGCGCTGGCCGACAAGATTCCCGACCGTAGCGAACGTGAGGAATTCCTGGTCCACTTCAGGCATTGCGCGCTGGCCCATACCGGTAGTGGTAATCACAGCCTGCCTGCGACATCGCAAACAACAGATGGCACGGAAACCTGTATGGCGGACAGCCTCAGTGATGCCCGGGTGGAGGAATTGTCTACATTGCTTGCCCGTTACGTCGGTCCATTGGCGCGTAACCTGGTGGAACACAAGGCGCGCAGCAGTCACAGTGCTGAAGCATTTGTCACTGCCCTGGCCGACTGTATCCCTTCCGAACAGGAGCGGCTGGAATTCATTGGCAAGCTACCGCCACTGACGGAGTAACAGAAGGGAGGGCTATTTCACAATAATCTTCCCCGTCATGAACGGGTGAACACTGCAATAATACGGGTATTCGCCGGGTTTACTCAGTGTGACGGAAAACGTCCTGTTTTTACCGAACAGGCCGGAAGAAAATTTCTGATCGGGAAACCGGGTTTTTTTCAATCCGCGCGCCTTGCGGCCGTTGATTGAGACACCGCTGGTGACATCGTGGTCCATGGGGTCGAGATTGGTCCAGCGAATCACAGTGCCAGGTGTAACCTGGATGTCCTGGGGAACAAATTTCAGATTCCGGATATGGATTGCAACCTGCGGCGCCGGGTGAACCGCTTGTCCCGCAACGACCTGTTTCTGTGCACAGCCGGATGCAGAAATAAACAGAACAAGCACAACGGCCAGTCGGGTGAATGTCATCATGGCGGTGACTCCTCTCTCAACCAGGTAATATCCCGGAGCGGAAGGCACCGCTCCGGGTATCGGACTGGAATTGACCCCGGGCCTACTGCCACGTGACCGTTTCGTACATCAGGTGTACGAATTTGGTGAATGGCGGTAAATAACCCTTGGTCGGTTTCTCTTTGGGGTGCGCCACAAAATGAATTTGCATGGCATGTTTGTTGTATACAGATCCCGGGTACTGTTTGGCATGCATCGGACCCTTGAAATCAACCTTGCCTGTTTCAGGATCACGAACCTCCTCGGTGACCATCAGGTGTGCGGGTCCCATCCAGGCAAGTTTGCCGTTATGGAAGACCTTGGCAGGTCCCCAGGTCGCGGCGTAGGTCCAGACTTGCGGTAATACCGGTGGACTCATTTTGGGGTTGACGTCACCGCCCGTGGCGCCGTGAAGATTGACATCGGTTCTGATCATTTTGAATTTCTTCGCAACAATCTTCCAGCTGCCATCAGCGCCGGAGAAACGGGCGACGATGGAACCGCTGTTACCCTCCGGGTTGAGGTTGATGTCTATCTTCCCCTTACCATGAATGATACAACTGCCGTCGTAACAGAAGCGGTTATGGGACTGGTAGGCGCCAACCTGGTAGGCTGGCCCGGTTCCGGTGATGTTCAGTGTGTTATCCGCCAACGCTGTCGCGCCAGCGCTTGCCAGGATCAACCCGGCAAGGAATGCCAGTGTCTGTCGAACGCCGTTCAAGTGTTTCATGACAAGCTCCTCCTGTGGTGGAAAAGGTCGGTGCTGCATTTGCCGTTAGAGCCATTTCTGAGTCTGGAAGCGGAGGGAATAACCGGGGCGTCACACTCCCCTCTATCACTTGTAAGGTATGTCGAAACTCAGGCGCATACAGCCGCACCGCATTCGATGATCTTATCGAGGAAAAGTTCCGGAAATCAGCTGCGTGTTTCCCGAAATAGCCGGGGGGATTCGCTGACAGATTTATTCGCTGGCTGACCGGAAACTGCTGTGGCGAAGTATTCAGTAACGCTGTGGATAAAGCGGACTGAGTCCGTCATCCCCCTGCTGTTTATCTGCCGGTTTTACTTTGAAGCCCTGTTTGAATTCGGCCCATAGTGCTGCACCGTTCCAGTCGGCGCCATCAGCAGCGTAGAGGCTGCGATCCAGCGCCCTGAGCTGTGCCTGGCCGTGTTCGACACGTGCTGCCAGTGCATCGAGACTGCGTGGTGGCTGGTCGGGCCAGTAGGTTTCCCCCAGGGTTATCAGCGCCCTGGCGGCGGCGTGACGGTCATTGTTCTCGCAGGCTTTTTGCAAGGCCTGCAAGGCGGATTTCCGGCCCGGCAGCTTGCGATGCACCGTTTTCGGGGGCTGTTCTTCCATCGCTGGCGCCATGTCCTGTTCTCGCCGCCTGGCGCGTCGGAGCATGATCACGGCCAGTGCGATGACAGCGAACACAAGGCCCCCGCCTGCGGTGATCCAGCGCCAGTCCGGTTTCCTGCCGGTTCCTGTAGTTGCAACGGGAGGTGTCGCGGGTGGCTGGCGCTTGTTTGCCGATTGGGCTTTCCGGGGTGGGGTAACCACCGCAGGTTCCGGTGTGTTGTCAGCCGCGCCGGGTAAGACCCGGAATTGCCAGCCCGGCAAGGTGGTGTGTGCGGCCTTGTTATGACGCGTGTCCCACCAGTCCAGGGTGATCGCCGGTATATCCAGCTCGCCCGCTTTACCGGGAATGTAAGTCAGCGTCTGGGTGCTGGTGCCATAGAGAGTGCTTCCGTCGGTATGGCTTTCCTGTTTTGTCCCTTCCGGGTAGAGCCGGGTGTTGGCCGGGGCGGTGATGTTCAGCTCCGGAATTTGCGAGCCGGCCAGGCCACGGGTCCTGATGGTGATGGTGCGCGAGACCGGTTCACCGGCCCTGAATTCCGGGGGCTGATCCGTCCAGCTGTCGTGCAGGGTAACGGACTCAGCGGGCAGCCAGTCACTCGCGGTTGTCGCCGGACGGGGCTTGATGTCCATGTCGATACTGCGGCTGCCAACAGTAATGGCTTTGCCCGGGGAGCCGAAGATACCGCCACTGAACAGGCTATGATTGAGCGGGCTGTTGCGGAAGAATGGATCATTGGCAAAAGGACTGTTGCTAAAAAACCGTTGCATCAGGTCATCGGCGCCACCAGGATTTCCACCCTGGCCCGCTACCGCGATACGGCCATGGAACGTGGCAGGCGGAATGTGCAGGGTGCCGCTTTTCTCCGGGGAGATGACATAGTCACGTTCAATGACATGGTACTGGTGCCCGTTGCGTACCGTGGTATAGCGTTTGTCTTCCCCTAACTGCTCGATGACGGCATCTTTCAGTTCCGGTGCATTGAGTTCCCCTTCCTGCAGGCTGCCGTCGTAATACAGGCGTACCGTGTAGGGAATCTGTTGCTGTACATAGGCGGGCTTGCCGGTTCCGTGGACTTCGGCTTCGATAAACACATGCTCACCGCTTTGCGTCGCGACCTGTTGGGGTGCTTCGCTGACTGTCAGTTCAAGTGGAGCGGTCTGTTCATGGCCTACGGTAATGGGGGGGATACGCAGGCGACCGGTGCGACGTGGCTGAAGCTGTAATTGCCATAGTGTTTTGTCGCTGCGCCGGCCGTTGATGATACTGATCTGTGTGCTGGTGCTGTTGCCCAGTATCTCAAAGTCCCTGTTCAGTGGCGAAAGATCCGGCTGTACGCCCGACGATTGACGATCGGCCTCGATGGTCAGGGTGAAGGTATCGCCTTTATAGACTGTGCTGCGGTCGATCCGGCTGTGTACGGCCGCCTGGCCGGCGCCGGTAGCCAGCATCAGCAGCATGAGTAGCGGAATGCGCCATAGCAGGTTGTATCGTGCGTTCAATAAGGTGTCTGGCCTGGTTTTCATGTGACGTACTCCCTCGGGTTACCAGGGTTGCGGGCTGCCCGTACCCTGACGTTGCGCCCGTTGCTGATACTGGTAGAGAAATTTACGGCGCAGCAGGCCGCCGGGATCATCCGGGATACGGCGCAGCCATTGTTTTGCCGCCATCTGTTCTTCACTGCTCAGCGACTTGCGGCGGGCGGTCTGGCCCGTGTTCCGTGCAGGTGGCTGTTTGGCATGCGCCATATTGCCTGGCGCACCACGCCGGGTGTCCTGTTTCCCGGTAGCCGGCTTTTCCGCACCATGTGCCGCAGACTTTTTATCGGCATTTTTTTTCTTCAGTGCTTTGGCCGCATCGGCAAACGCATTTTCACCGGCATCATGTTTTTGCTTCGGCGGGTTTTGCGATTTCTGCCCGGATGACGGTGTGGAAGATTTTGCCTGCTTCCCCTGTCCTTGCTGTTTCCGGGCGGAGGACTGTTGCTGCGCGGGTTTGCCTGGTGAATGCTGTGCGGATTGCTGCGGTTTTTTCTGTTGCTGTTGTTTGCGTAACAGCGCCTCTACCGCCGCCTTGTTTGCCCGGGCATCCTCCATGTTAGCGGCGGCTTTTATTGCAGCATCGTAGGCGGCAATGGCTTCCTTGTAACGCCCCAGTTTTGCCAGCGCATTGCCACGGTTGTAATCGGCCGTAGCGCCTTTGGCCTGCGAGAAGTCTTCCAGCGCCCTGGCGTACTTCCCAAGTTTGTACTCGGCGCTACCGCGTTGCAGGGGGTCTTTGGCCACCTGGCTGGCGCGCACATAGTCCTTTTTTTCCAGCGCTTTTGCCGCCTGCTGGTCAGGACGTAGCCAGAGGCTCTGCCATTCGGCAGCCATGACGGGTTGGGGCTGTGACAGCACGCCGGCCAGCAGGAACACACTCAACAGGTAGCCCCGGCGGAAGGCCAGGGCGGCCAGTGGCAACAGTAAAACCGCCAGCCAGGGGCCGCGCTGTTTCCAGTCCTGTCCCTGCAGGTCATGGCTGACCGGTTTTTCACTGTCCAGCGGCGTAATATGATCCAGTAGTGCGTGAATATCGGCGTCACTGGTTGTGAAACGGTGATAGCGGCCGCCACCGGCTTCGGCGACCGCCCGGAGTCGGGTGTTTTCGAGTGTCGGCACAATGAGCTTGCCGTCGCGGGTTCGCAGCAGGCGCCCCGTGGCATCGGTAAGCGGTTCCGCTTTTTGTCCACCGATACCCAGAACGGAAACCCGGTAACCCTGATGGTGCAGTTTTGCCGCGGCCTTGCGCGCCTTGTTGCCGGTGACGCCATCGGCGAGCAGGAGGATTTGTCCTTTTGAAATGCCCGCCTGTTGCAGCAGTTTCCCGGCCTTCAGCAGGCCGAGATCGGCGCGACTGCCCTGTACCGGCATCAGATCGGGATCCAGCGACTTGAGCAGGGCGCGTATGGTATCGGTATCGCGGGTCAGCGGCGTTACGGTAAAGGCATCGCCGGCAAACACCACCAGTCCGGTCTGGCCTTCTTCATCGCGGGCGAGGATATCCTCAACCTTGAAACGCGCCCGCGCCAGGCGTGAGGGCTTCAGGTCACGGTCGTACATGGAACGTGACAGGTCCAGTACAATCACCCGGGCAGTACGGGTCTGGTACAGTGGCCGCGGTTGTTTCTCCCAGACCGGGTTGGCCAGCGCCAGGGCCGCCAGCAACCAGCCCAGCGCGAGCAACCACAGTGTCACGCGACTGGCCTTGTGGCGCTCTCCTTTCAGTAACAGTTGCTGCAAGCGGGCGTCGATGATGCGTGTCCAGGGGTTGTCGCCGCCGTTGGCGTAGCCCAGGCGCCAGACCAGTAACAGCAGGGGAATCAGCGCCAACAACCACAGCGGCTGGAGGAAATGGAAATGTTCAGGCATTGGAACCCTCCACAGCAACGGTTGCAGGGCGCCAGTTGAATGCGGCAGACAGGGCGATCAACACACTGAGCAGCAGGGCGGCCCCCAGTGGCCAGGCATACAGTTCATCCACGGGTCGCCAGGTCTGCTCGTCTTTGGATACTGGCTCGATACGATCCAGCAGGTCATAAATCTTCGCCAGTTGCGCCGTGTCGCGCGCACGGAAAAAGCGCCCGCCGGTTTTACCGGCGATGGCCTTGAGGGTGTCTTCGTCGAGATCGCTGTGGGTGATACGTTGTACACCGAAAGGCGTGCGGACCAGCATTTCGCCGCCACCGATGCCGATGGTATAGATGCGCACGCCTTCACTGGCGGCAAGGTCGGCGGCCTTGAGCGGATCGATGCTGCCGGCGGTATTGGCGCCATCGGTCAGCAGTATCAGTACCCGGTTACGCGCCGGCTCCTTGCTCAGGCGTTTAATGGCCAGGCCAATGGCGTCACCGATCGCGGTTTTCTGCCCGGCCAGGCCGATCTGGGCCTCATCCAGCAAGGTGATCACGGTTTTACGGTCGAAGGTCAGCGGTGCCTGCAAATAAGCCTGGTCGCCGAACAGGATAAGGCCGATACGGTCGCCCTTGCGTTTCTTAATGAACTCACCGGCTACCTGTTTCACGGCGGTCAGGCGGTCGACCTGCTGCCTGCCAATCTGCATGTCTTCATTTTGCATCGAGCCGGAAAGGTCCACAGCCAGCATCAGGCTGCGGCCGGTCACCGGCAGGTGGACGGTTTCACCGATGAGTTGCGGGCGTGCCGCCGCCAGCACCAGCAGTAACCAGGTCAGGGTGGCCAGCACCAGTCGCAGGCGTGAACGGGGTCGCGTATGGCCTTGCAGATTGCCCTGCAGGGCACGATAAAACGGGAAACGCAGGGCTGCCGGTGTGGTATTGGCCGCGCGCGGTAACAACAAGGCCAGCAGTGGCAGGGGCAGGGCGGCAAACAGCCAGGGCCAGGCAAACTCAAGATTCATGTCGGTATCCCGTGTTCTGTGTGACCCAGTCGCGCACCAGCGATCCCAGTGCATGGATATCCAGCCCGGCGGGCAGGCGGGCCTGGTAGGGGGCTGTCGATAACACCTGCCCGGGGCCCTGGCTGAACCGGCCCTTGCCACCTGATTCGTCGAGGAAGGTCAGCCAGTCGTGGCCGGTCAGGGCGGCGACCCGGCGACGGGGATAGCGGGTCAGGGCCAGGCGGCGCAACAGGATAGAGAGCCGGGCGATTTTTTCCGGGGTGGCGTTACGGTCAGTGTCCCTTTCCAGTTCGTTGAGCATGGCGAGGATTTTCTGGCGTTGGCGGTGCAGACGGTAGCGGCGTATGGCGACCCGCGCCGCCCAGACCAGCAGAAACAGCAACAGCGCGGCGAGTATCCACCAGCCGGGCGCCGGCGGCCACAGGCCAGGTTCGGCGGGCAGGTGGATATCGCGCAGTTGCAGGGCGGGTTGGGCGGACGGGGTCATGCTGCCACCTCCGTTGCCAGGTTAATTGGTGTGGGCGTAAAGCCGCGTCGCAGTACCGCGGCGACGTCCGCATCAGTCGGCAATTGCAGCAGGGGGATGGCCCGGCTGTGCATGAGCTCACGTAATGCCTGGTGATGCCGGTTGAAGAAATCGTTGTAGGCCTGTTGTACCGCAGCGGAACGCGTGTCGAGAATACCGACCTGGCGGCCGTCTGTGACGCCATAACGTGCCGGGGGCGGTGCGGCAAGTTCCAGCGCATCGACAATCTGTATCGCGACGACGTCATTGTGCTGGCGCAGGCGCATCAGGTGATTGCCGGTTTCATCATCGATCCCGTAAAAGTCGCTGAGCAGAAAGATCAGGCTGCCGGGCCGGCTGACCCGGCGCAGCCTCGCCAGTGCGTTGTTCAGGCCCTGTGGATGAGGCGGGCGTTCGAGGTTCTGTAAGGGGTCACTCTGCGCCACCAGTTCGCGGATCAGGCGCAATACACCGTGCTTGCCACCGCGTGGCGGCAGTTCATGGTGCTCGCCGTTGAACAGCAGGGCGCCGATACGGTCGCCGTGGGCGGCCGCCGCCCAGCCGAGCAGGCTCGCGGCTCGTGCAGCAACCACCGATTTGAGTGCGCCGCGGCTGGCGAAAAACATCCCCGGGTTCAGGTCCACGCAGACCACGACCGGGCGTTCACGTTCTTCCTGATAGAGCTTGGTATGCGCTTTGCCGGTGCGCGCGGTGACGCGCCAGTC
>JALWRY010000461.1 GCA_027080445.1 Thiohalobacter sp.
GGCGGCGTACCTCATTCCCCTGCTGGTCTTTGCCCTGGCGGTGATAGCGCCCGATGTTGACCGCCTGATCGTACGGCCCCGGGAGTTGTGGCTGTTTTTCTGGTGGCCACTGGCCCTGTACCTGGGGATGAATCAGGCGGGTGAGGACAGTGAGGCAAGCAGTGCCTCATAGGCATCGGTACTGCGGCGTACCGAGAATGCAGTCCCTCTTTTCACCAGCCTGTCTGTGTCCAGTGGTGTGTCCAGTGTCGCGTTGATGGCTTCGGCTATCGCGCGGTCATCGCCGACCTTGACCAGTTTCCCGTAGCGGCCATGATCCAGCGCTTCGCTCGCACCGCCGGGGCAGCAGGTGCTGACGACCGGGCAGCCACAGGCCAGCGCCTCCGGCACCACGCTCGGGAATCCTTCGTAGATGGAAGAGAGGACAAGCAGGGCAGCGCGCGCCATATAGCGGTACGGGTTATGGGTATAACCCGGCATATCGACGTCCTCCGAGATGCCCAGTTCGCTGATCAACGCCTGCAGTTCGCCCATGCGTTCCTGGTTCTTGTGCGGGTTGCGCGCCTCGCCAAGGATCACAAGGCGTACCCTGCGTTTCCTGTGTACCAGTGCGAATGCGCGTAATAGCGTCGGGTAGTCCTTGGCTCGGCCCGGGCGTCCGACGGCCAGCAGGACAGGGGTATCACCCTGCTGGAACCACGGATGCTCAAGGGGTTCGGCTGCACGCTCGGCGATGTTTTCCGGCACCAGGGGCGTGTAGATGGTGGATATGTCATCACGCGCGATGCCTGCGTAACGGGAAAGGTCGTCGGCAACAGCGTTGGATACCGAGATGACGGCGTCGGCATGGTGATAACTGTGACGCAACAACGGCAGCAGGTGTTGCCGCCGCCATTCCCGGGAGACCTGGTGCCAGCTGGAAAAATTCGTGCTTTGGGTGACCACGACCCGGGTCCTGACCCTGGCGGCGTTGCGTGCCAGCACCGCTTCGATATTCTGGAAGGTCGTAGCGGCAAAAAGGACATCCGGCTGCGAACGCTGCAGGTAATCTGTCAGTGAGGGCAGGTAGCGTAGCGTTTTTGAAGGTTTGCCTGCTGCCAGCACTGGCAGTGTCAGCGCCGGCAGTAGCGAGGGATTTCCACGCAAGGCGCACCAGCGGCCGAGCCAGCCGGGCATTTTGTCCAGGGTGGTGCAGGTGATGGCGTCCGGTACCTCCTGAAACAGCGGGCCTTTCTCGCTGCAGAGCACCAGTTCTACCGGGTAGCCGCGCGAACGTAATGCAGACGCGGTAATCAGTGTATTGCGTTGAACGCCGCCGCCGCCCAGGTTCGGTAGCAGGAACGCCAGTCGTTGTGTGTGGGTGATTGACTGCAGCGCAGGCGCTGCCTGTGCAGGAGCATGCCTGCCGGACGGAACCCGTTGTATTGTTGAATGCGGCAAATTCCTGAGTCTTGTGGTGACAAGTCGGGATGGCGTCAGCGCCAGTCCTGTGCTCCATGCACGTTTGCGTTCAACTCTACATTCGCTGTCTATTTATGGCAATAAAATTTTCTCGTAAAGGTAGGAGCGGGCGATGGTGGTTCAGGCGGCCTTGTCCACGGGCATTGACATCGGGTGCGCCGGTGCCGGTGGCAGATCCGGTGTGCGGTCCAGTACTTCAAGGGCATCGTGGCGCACGTGGTTCAGTGCCATCTGTTCACGAATGAATGCCTCGCTGATTTTGCCCTCGTTGACACACTCCTTGAGCAGGCCGAAGAAGAACGCTTCCTGGTTCGGGTCGGGGTGCACCTTGTAGTGTCCCAGCAGTGCATATTCGCCAAACAGGCGGCGACGGGCGCGCATCAGCCAGGCCACGGGCGGGAACAGGCGGAATTTTTCCGCTGGGCGCCAGTCGATGGGCAGTCCGGCCTTCCACGGCTGGGTCTTGCGCCGGGTGGTGTGCAACATGCGGGTTTCCGGGGTGAGCTTGTCGAAATCATTCCACTCGTTTTCAAACAGGCCGATGGTGTCGCGTTCCTCGTATTTCAGACAGATCCACGGCATGTAGTCGCGTTTGAACTCAAACAGTTCGTTGAACCACTGCTCCACATTCCAGTGAGTGAGTTTCTCATGGTCCAGCAGCATGACGCTGGAGGCCAGGCAGCGGTCGATGATGCCCTTGGTGCCGGAACGTGGGCGACATATCACGGCCTTGCCCTGCATGTCGCGCGTCAACAGGTCCCAGACATCGCTTGCGGCAAAAACATCCGGGTCAATGACCACCGAGCGTCCCTTGTAGCCGGTCAGTTCCGGCGGCATGAAACGGGTCAGGGTGAAGGATTGCAGGTCATCGTTCAACCAGGTGCGTTTGACGCCGTCGCGCAGGTAGAGCTGGCCTTCGCGGTCATCGAAGTAGCTGAAATCCTTCTTTTCGATAATACGGACATCAAATTTGTCGTTGTGCTGTGAATAACGTCGGATGGCGTGCTCGGCGACAACGGCGCCGGTGTATTGCTTGTGGTTGGTCTGGATAAAAACCGTGTAGTCCATGGGCGCGATCTCCGGGTGTGGCGTGGAATCACGGCATACTAGCGGGCGTTTGCGAAGGTTTGTTTGATCCAGGTCAATAAAACTACACCCCACCCGTTTATGGGAGCACGGTAGGAGCGGCCTTGGCCGCGAACAACGCGGCTGCCAGAATACGGCAGTTCGCGGGCAAGCCCGCTCCTGATATGCTTTGACCTGTCAAGTATCTGTGCAAAATTATTCGTAGTCCTTGTTTCTATTACAAACATTTGGTTCAGGGCACGAGCA
>JALWRY010000462.1 GCA_027080445.1 Thiohalobacter sp.
TTTCTGTTCGTCAACTCGCATCTTTGCGCTCGGGCTTCCTTCAGACATCTCCTCGCGGATTTGCCCTTGCCGTCGGCTAGTAGTTATGATTGATCCATGATGAATCAATTCAGGTTCTCCTACAGGGGACTTACACCCCATAAGTTCATGCCCATGCTGGTCGTACACAAGGCCGTAAACGCGGACGCATTTTTCGTTCGCTTCGCTCACTACAAATGCGCCGGTTACGGCTGGCGTTATGCGTAAAAGAGAAAGAAGATGAAAGAACCTATATGTCCATACTGCAAAGCCACTTTAAAAAAAACCCCGCAGCGAAAGACAAAATGTCCTTTTTGTGAGAAGCCAATTTTTGTTAAAAGCACACCGACTGATCGCAATAAACACCTTATGACTGAAGAAGAGGCGATAGAAGTAGAATCAAAATGGGCTGAACACCATGAGAAAGAGAGAATAATTCGCTCTTTGCAGGCAATAGGCTCCACCGAAAAGGATTTAGAAAAAGAACAAAAATCATTTTTTGAAAAGAAGCCAATTCAAGAGGCATATAATGCACTCTTAGTTAAAACTGCAAATAATCATAATGATTACCATTACCGTAAAATGGCACATCATCAGCTTGCTCTCGAATTAAGCAGAAGAAATGAAGATTTTCACGTTCATTTAAAAGAGGCGGCAAGATACGAACTTTTAAGATATAAGCAAAGCCATGTAAGAAAGGTAGAAATTTTAACGGCAGGAAAAGGAAATTCATGTAATGAATGCCAAAAGCAATCTGGCAAAATACTTGATATAGAAACAGCCTTAAATACTATGCCTATACCTTGCTCAAGCTGTACCCATACAGGTCTAGGAGAGAAACCTGGGTTTTGTCGGTGTACTTATGTTGCGTCATTCTAAAGCGCATAACAATCGCATCAAAAATGCCCGCAAAAAGCGCAGGCTCGGACCTAGCTACCGCTCGGCCGTTTATGCGAGATGTAATACGCTAACAAGTAGCCCCAGCAGACCCAAGACTACGCGCAGCTTTTTGCGCATGGCTTCGCCATTGTTGCGTAAACGCCTCACTCCGTTTTGGCCCGCTGTGCATTGGCGTTAGCTGCGCACATCATGGAAGTAAGCTCGATATACAATTTTTATATGCTAAGTGAAGGCATTGCAACAAGTGGGCAGCCTGGCGAAGTTGAATTGTTGCAGATCGCAGAGGCTGGGTACGAGGTTGTAATAAATTTAGGTCTTTCTAATGCTGAGTATTCAGTTAAAAATGAAGAACGCGTTCTCAAGAGTAAAGGAGTAGAATATATACATATTCCAGTAGCATTCGAATCGCCAGAAGGCACGGATTTACAAGAATTCATATCAACACTGAATAAGCACAAGGAATCAAAATTATTTATACATTGTGCAGCAAATAAACGTGTATCAGTTTTTATGGCCTTGTATCGTATATTAGTGATCGGGTGGGAAAAGGAAAAAGCAATATATGAGTTAGAGAAAATATGGAAGCCCAACAGGATATGGAAATCTTTTATACAAAATCAGCTAGCAATGCACTGCAACTGACCCCTTTTCCGCTGCATTCCAATGCGTCATGTGAGCTTGGTCGTTGTACGATCAAGGATGAATAGGTGACTACGTAGTATGCCAACAATACTCAGAATTGGACCCTATCGGTTCTTTTTCTACAGCAACGAAAGCGGAGAGCCGCCCCCATATCCATGTGCAGAGGGAGCAGTTTCTTGCTAAATTTTGGCGATGAAAACAGGGAAATATTCCTGGAGGCGTGGAATGAGCACATTGGCAATTGAAACACATCCCCTGGCCCAGAGTGTCGAGTTTACAGACGATGATCTGATTGTCTCATTGATTGACGGGCGAAAGGTTACAGTTCCATTAGTTTGGTTTCCGCGTTTGGCAGAAGCCACGAAAACACAGCTAGAGAACTATGAGCTTTTGGGTGATGGGGAAGGCATTCACTGGCCCGAAATAGATGAAGATCTGAGCGTAGCCGGATTGCTGCGTGGAGATCACTAGCATTCATCGTATAAAAGACCCATCGAGCCGACGCTAAAAAATCCACAGGTCAGCCTCTTACACAATCGTTAACCACTAGTATTGCCCGATCTGGCAGTCTTGACAAATACATATAATATGCATATATTTAGCTCATGGACTTTGAATGAGACCCTGCCAAGGCAAGGTCAAACCTCGCGAAGCATGGAGTAAGCCTTTCTGACGTAGAAACAGCGTTCTACGATCAGCATGCTATTTCAATGCCCGATCCAGGGGCGTCGGTGGAAGAGCGCTTCATTTTAATTGGAATGGATGCCCTGGGTAGAATTGTTGTAGTGGTGTATACCTACCGCGGCAATTCGATACGTCTTATTTCAGCGCGCAAAGCGACTAAGCCAGAGCGAAAGAGTTATGAAGAAGGAATACGATTTTAGTAAGGGCAAGCGAGGCCCGGTCGCGAAGAACACCGGTAAAACTCGCATCACAATATATCTGGATGACGACATCATTGCCGCCTTCCGGAAAAAGGGTGATGAGATCGGCCGGGGTTATCAAACATTAATTAATGATGCATTGAAGGAAGCGCTGTCAAAAACAGATTCGGCAGTAGATGCGAAGACGTTAAGGCGAATCCTGCGTGAAGAACTCAAAAAGGTGGGCTAAGCGGTATAACCAACCTATCGAGCCGACACAAAAACTCAGCTCGGCTCATGGGTGCCCTCTCTCGGGACCCTGGCTGGATAATTTGGTGATTTTCACCAGAGCTCTCCCGGCAGCTTCAAGGACATGGATACAGGCTCGTTATGTACTGAAAAAATAAGGGGGTTACCGTCCCCTTGCGTGTAACTACAATATAATTATAATATATGGCCATGGATGGGCTCAATTTCGAATGGGATCGCCGAAAGGAACCGGAAACCATTCGTATTATTTTCAGCCCGTAAAGCAGACCGCTCCGAGCGACGTAAGTATGAGGGCTTTAGAAATGCGTGATCATTACGATTTTTCGAAATCCAAAAAGAACCCCTATGCAAAGAAGCTGAAGAAGCAAATCACTATCAGGCTTGACGAAGATACCATCGCATATTTCAAAGCCTTAGCTGAGCAGAAGGGTATTCCTTATCAAAGTCTCATTAATTTATATCTTCGCGATTGTGCAGAACGTGCACGTGACTTGAAGATAAAATGGGCGTAACACATAACAAACGCATCGAATGCGCGCTTTTCGGCTGCGTTGAACCTACCTCAGTATTGCACACACCTAATTGAGTATTTATTAGCGGTGAGCAAATGGTCAGGAAAGCAAAGTCCTCTGACTTGATTACTGCCATCGAAGTTGAGGCAGGCGATAGAGAACGAGAGATGAAGCGTTATTCAGATGCCCGACAGACGAAAATTATCAGGGTTTCAAAACAGTACAATTCGAAAGACCTTTTGCCTTTTTGGCAAACCTGGCATCAAAGGAATACATATGTTCACACTCCTGGCTGTTGGACAGGTGTAGTGCGTCAGAGAAATCCAGCCCTTCTCTATGCCATTGAACCGCCTGAGAAACCGAATGAGGATTTGTAAGGTATATATTCTCTAACCCGAAAAGTTTATTAAACGCGTCGCATATGTCTTGAGGCTGGAAACCATACGCGTACCGGAGAACCCATTCGGTTTCCAGTATCACAGTATCGGGAATAAAAATTTCCTGGCTAGTAAAAACTTTGTATGCTCTTTTGTATTGCGCTTCATGATCGCGCGTGAGGAAACGAACAATGATGTTGGTATCAATCGCTACCATCGTGTTTCTCCGAGATTCCTTCTCTAATGGCGTCTTCCATTTCATCCAGTGATTTTGCTTTTCCTGAGTATTTCAGGCACGAAGCAACATCACCGATATTTGTCGTCTCAAAAGGGGTTCTTGGCCTCAACAGTATCCCGTCCCCCATATCAATAACCACAAGCTCTTGCCCAATCTTCCAGTCATGTGCAGTACGAACGGGCTTTGGGATAATAACCTGGCCTTTACTTGATAACTTTGTGATTTCCATCATATTTCTCCCGCAACCCGATGGCAACGTAGCCTGCCACTGACTATAGTAAGAAAAATGTAAGAAATCAAGCGTTATACAAAATGGCTCAACATGTCAGGTATATTCGGATGCCCCCGTTATTTCGCCTTAGTCCCATCCACCGCGCCACCCACGACCACTGTCACCATCTTGTCCGGGTGGATACGCCGTTTCCAGGCATCACGGATCTGTTCCCGCGTGACGGCCTTGACCTTGTCGGTAAAGGTATTGAGGTAGTCCAGCGGCAGATCATAAAAACCGATCACGGCCAGGTATTCGGAGATCTTGCTGTTGCTGGCAACGCGTAGCGGGAAGCCGCTGATGATGTTGTTCTTCGATGCCTTGAGTTCCTTTTTGGTCGGCCCTTCTGCGACAAATTTTTTCAGGGTATCGCGCAGAACTTTCAAGGCTTCGTCACGCTGGTCGTTGCGGGTCTGGAAGCCGAGCATGAACGGGCCCTGCTCTTTCATCGGGATGAAGTAGCTGTAGGCGCTGTAGGCCAGGCCGCGTTTTTCACGGATTTCATCGCTGATGCGCGAGACCAGGCCGCTGCCGCCGAGGGTGTGGTTGCCGACATAGAGCGGGAAGTAGTCCGGGTCCTTGCGGCGCAGGCCGGGCTGGCCTACCAGCACATGGCTCTGCCTGGAGGGAAACTTGATCAACACTTCATCGGCCTTTTCCAATGCAGCTACCGGCGGCAGGGGGGATGGCTTGCTGCCTTCCGGCAGGCTGTCCGCCAGGCGCGAGGCGATTTTGTGCGCCTGTGCTGCTGTCAGCTTGCCGACGATAACGACGGTGGCGTTGCGCGCCACGTAGTAACGTTTGTAGAACGCGCGCAAATCCGCCACGCGCAGGGCCTTGACGCTCTTCACGGTGCCGGACGGATGGCTGCCATAGGGATGGTCGCCGTATAGCTTGCTGTAGAAGGTTCTGCTGGCGATGGCGCCCGGCTTCTGTTTTTCATATTGCAGGCCGATCAACATTTGCTTCTGTTCACGTTTGAAATCCGCCTCGGGGAAATCCGGTTTGGCCAGCACCTTGCCGAACAGCGCCAGTGACGGCTCAAGCAGTTTCGGGTCTGTCAGGCTGCGCAGGGAAAGCCAGGCCATGTCCCGTTCCGAACCGGCGCCGAGTTTCGCGCCACGCTGTTCCAGTCCGCGCGCAATGGCGTCGGCATTGAGGCCGTCCGCGCCCTGGTCCAGCAGGTCGTTGGTCAGTGTGGCCAGACCCGGCTGATCGCCGTCGCGGGCAGCGGCGGCATCGAACACCAGGCGGATATCCACCATGGGTAACTCGGACGCCTCGACGAACAGGACTTTGGCGCCCTTCTCCGTCTGCCAGGTTTTGATTGCCGGGAGCGCTTGTGCCGTACCGGTCAGTACGACAAGCGCCAGCGCCAGTACACGCGTGGTAAACATCTGCATAAAAGTCCTGTGTCCTGAATTAGCGTACATGGTTGCCCCCTCCGTGACGCGGCGGGTGCTTCGGATCAATTGGCTGCGGAACCAGTTCAGCCACCGTCAGGTGGTCATCGACCAGGTATTTCTTTGCCACCGCCATGATCTGCGCCGGGGTAACGGCCTGTATCTGCTTGTGATAATTTTCCGCTTCGCGCCAGCTCAGGCCGATACTCTCCAGTATGCCGATTTGCATGGCCTGGTAAAAAATCGAGTCCTGCTGGTAGATTTTCTCGGCGCGCAGCTGCGCCTTGACCCGCGCCAGTTCATCCTTTTTGACCGGCTTGTCCTTGAGTTTCTGAATTTGCTCGTGCAGGGCCTTTTCGAGTTCCGCGACCGTGTGTCCGCGTGAGGGCGTTCCGGACAGGGTGAACAGGGTCTTCAGTCGATCGTGCGCGTCGTAGCCGGCGCTGGCGCTGGCGGCGATGGCCTTGCCGCGCACCAGTTCGCTGGACAGCCGCGCGCCGCTGCCGCCATCCAGTACGCCTGCCAGCACTTCCAGCGCATAGGGTTCCCACGCATGGTCCTTGTCGATGGTCAGTACCACCGGGGCCTTGTAGCCCATGATCAGGTAGGGCAGTTCAGCGGGCGCCTTGACCTGTATGCGCTTGATGCCGAGCTGTTTCACTTCGTGGCGTGGTTTGACGGGTTCGATATCGCTGGGCTTCAGCGGCCCGAAATAGCGCCGCGCCAGCCGCAGCACCTCGTCGGGATCGACATCGCCCGCCACCACTACCGTGGCGTTGTTCGGCGCATACCACTGTTGGTACCAGTGACGCAGGTCCTCGACTTTCATGGTGTCGAGATCGTCTTGCCAGCCGATCGTCGGTATCCGGTAGGGGCTGTTGAGGAAGGCGGTGGCCATGAACTGCTCGTAGGTCAATGACTGCGGGTTGTCATCGGTGCGCATGCGGCGTTCTTCCATCACCACCCGGATTTCCTTGAGAAATTCCTTTTTCGGCAAGGTCAGGTTGCGCATGCGGTCGGACTCCAGCTCAAAACTGATTTTCAGCCGGTTTTTCTCCATGGTCTGGAAGTAGGCCGTGTAGTCCTGGCTGGTGAACGCATTTTCCCGACCGCCGTTTTGCGAAATGATGCGCGAGAACTCACCGGCGGGGTGCGCTTTGGTGCCCTTGAACATCATGTGCTCCAGCGCGTGGGACAGGCCGGTAATGCCGTCGTGTTCGTAGCTGGAACCGACCTTGTACCACACCTGCGATACCATCACCGGGGCGCGGTGGTCCTCCTTTACGATCAGTTTCAGGCCATTGTCCAGCCGGTATTCGTGAACCGCCGGGGCGGCCAGTGTCAGGCTGGCGAACAGCCCGAGAAAAAGCGCGAGTAATCCTCGCATCTGCAACTCCTTTTTCGTCCTACCCGTTAATGAGGGGGGATGATAGGATACGTGGATTCAAGTGGACAGTAAAAACGATGTTTGGTTTCCGTAAAAAAAAATCCGCCGACGATGAGGACAAAAAACCCGGGTTGTTCGGCCGCCTGAAGGCGGGCCTGTCGAAAACCCGCAGTGGTCTCACCGAGGGTATCGCCAACCTGGTACTGGGCCACAAGCAGATCGACGACGAACTGCTCGAGGACCTGGAAACCCGGCTGTTGACCGCCGATGTCGGCGTGGAAGCCACCCAGTCCATCATCGATGACCTGACGCGCCGCGTCGCCCGCAAGCAGCTGGCGGATGCCGATGCGCTGATGGCGGCGCTGCACGAAGACATGACCGCCATGCTCACGCCGGTGGAGGCGCCGCTGGAGATCCCCGAATCCGACCAGCCCTTTGTGCTGCTGATGGTCGGCATCAACGGCGCGGGAAAAACCACCACCATTGGCAAAATCGCCCGGCGACTGAAAGACCAGGGCCGCTCGGTGATGCTGGCGGCCGGCGACACCTTCCGCGCCGCAGCCGTGGAACAGCTGCAAACCTGGGGGGAACGCAACGAGGTTCCCGTGATTGCCCAGCCCCAGGGTTCGGACTCCGCCTCGGTGATCTTCGACGCCCTGCAGGCGGCGCGTGCGCGCCATGTCGATGTGCTCATTGCCGACACGGCGGGCCGCCTGCACACCCAGTCCAACCTGATGGAAGAGCTGAAGAAAATCCAGCGTGTGCTGGGCAAACTCGATGAAAACGCCCCGCACGAGGTCATGCTGGTGGTCGATGCCGGCACCGGCCAGAACGCCCTCAACCAGGCGCGTGAATTCAACCAGGCGATGCACCTCACCGGCATCACCCTGACCAAGCTGGACGGCACCGCCCGCGGCGGCATTATTTTCGCCATCGCCAAACAGCTGGGCATCCCGATCCGCTTTATCGGTATTGGCGAAGCTATCGAGGATTTACGCCCCTTCAACGCCCACGATTTTGTCGATGCCTTGTTTGAACAGGACTGAAATCACCCTTGCGCAGCAATACGGCCGATAGCCCCCATGATTCGTTTTGATCACGTCAGCAAACGCTATCCCGGCGGCAAGGATGCGCTGCAGGCGGTCAACCTGCACCTGCCCACCGGCAGCATGGCGTTCCTGACCGGTCATTCCGGCGCCGGCAAGAGCACCTTGCTCAAACTCATTGCGCTGCTGGAACGTGCCAGCCGCGGGCAGGTGTTTCTCGATGGCGAGAACCTGTCACGCACCTCGAAGCGCCGGGTGCCGATGGTGCGCCGCAAGATCGGCATGATCTTCCAGAATCACCGTCTGCTGTTCGACCGCACGGTGTTCGACAATGTGGCGCTACCCCTGGTCATCGCCGGCTACCGCCACCAGGAAATCGGCCGCCGCGTGCGCGCGGCGCTGGACAAGGTCGGCCTGCTAGGCCATGAGCGCGCCTTCCCCATCACCCTGTCGGGCGGTGAACAACAACGCGTGGGTATCGCCCGGGCCGTGGTCAACAAACCCAAACTGTTGCTGGCCGACGAACCCACCGGCAACCTCGACCCGGACCTGTCCCGCGACATCATGCAGTTGTTCGAGCAGTTCAACCAGGTCGGCGTGACCGTGCTGATCGCCAGCCACGACCTCGACCTGATCTCGCGCATGCCCTACGCGCAGATCCACCTGGAACAGGGACAATTGCAGAACACCGGTGAGGTCGCCGGCGTATGAGGCTGCCGCGCCCCGTTCACAATTACCTGGTTCGACATGCACAGGTAGCGCTGAACAGCCTCGGCCGCCTGTACCGGACGCCGTTTGCCTCGCTCATGACCATTGCCGTGCTTGGCATTGCGCTGGCCTTGCCCTCCGGCCTGTACCTGTTGACCGGCAACCTGCAAAAACTCGGTGCGCAGTGGGACGGCGGCGCCAACCTGTCGTTGTTCCTGCACAAGTCGGTAAGCGTGTCACAGGCGCAGGCCTTGCGGAAAAAACTCGCGCAATGGCCGGAAATTGCATCCGTACAACTGATCACGCCCGAGCAGGCACTGGCGGAGTTTCGTGAACTGTCCGGCTTTGGGCAGGCGCTCGACCTGCTCGACGACAATCCGCTGCCGGCTGTGCTGGCGATCAAACCCGGCGCACAATATTCAACGGCCAACGCCGCGGCCGCGCTGACGGAAAAACTGCGCGCACTGCCGGAAGTGGAACTCGCGCAACTGGACCTGAAATGGGTCAAGCGATTCAACGCCATTGTGGAAATTGTCCAGCGCGCCATCTGGGTGATGGCGGCCCTGCTGGGCCTGGCGGTTTTGCTGATCGTGGGCAACACCATTCGCCTGGAAATCCAGAACCGCCGCGAAGAAATCGAAATCACCAAGCTGATCGGCGCTACCAACCGCTTCATCCACCGACCCTTCCTCTACGCCGGGTTGTGGTATGGCCTGTTCGGCGCATTGTTTGGCGCCCTGCTGGTGGAACTCGCCCTGCTGCAACTGCTCGACCCGGTACGACGCCTGGCCGGACTGTACCGGAGCAGCTTCAGCCTGGACATGCTGAGCGCCGGTGAGCTGTTCTATCTTCTGGCCGGCGGCGCCTTTCTCGGCCTGCTCGGCGCCTGGATTGCCGTCGGCCGTCACCTCTCCGCGATTGAGCCACGTTAGCGGCTATTAAAAACCGGGGTCAGAACGCAATTATCGCTAATATTAGAAACAATTGCGTTCTGACCCCGGTTTTCTAGTGCCCTGATCGGGCTGAAAATATCCATTCGTCCACAATTCTTTAAAGTTTACCGGTCAAGTGGCCGATACCACGGGATGCAGGAAAATTTCGTCCCAACAACAAGAATCCGGAAAAAAGACCTCATTCCATGCCCAGAAGACTGAATCGAATACTGGTGGTTGACGGCTCGGAAGTCGCCCGCACGATCATCACCCGCATTTTCCATGAAGAAATGCCGGACACTGAAATCACCACCTGTGGTTCGGTGCTGGATGCCTGCGCCTGGCTGGAACGCAGTCATTTCGACCTGATCACCACGGCGCTGATGTTGCCGGACCGGGACGGGCTTGAACTGTGCCGCTATGTGCGCGCTTCAACGCACCACCACTACACACCGACGATCGTGGTATCGGGCGATGCCGATGCGCGCCTGCTGCGCGAAGGGTTTGCCGCCGGCGTCACCGATTACTTCGACAAGTCGCTGGGCTATCACGCCTTCGCTGCATTTATTATGGATTTCACGCAGCGCCACTCGGGACTGGTCGGACGCATCCTGTATGTCGAAGACAGCCAGCTTGCCGCAACGGTGCTGCTTCGGCTCATGGAACGCCATGGCCTCCAGGTGACACACACCACCCATGCCGAGGAAGCCATCCAGTTACTACGCGACACCGCACCGGGTGCGCCACGTGAAAATGAAGCCTTTGATATCGTTATCACGGATTTTTACCTGCTCGGCCGACTGACCGGCGGCGATTTGTTGCACGCCATTCGCGCGCGCTTTCACTATTCCCAGCAGGAAATGCCGGTACTGGTCCTGACCGGCTCGGAGGCGGATGAAAAGCAGGTGGAAGTGTTCCATGCCGGCGCCAATGATTTCGTTTCCAAACCGATTGTGGAAGAAGTTCTGCTGGCGCGTATCCGTTCCCTGTTGCTGATTCGCCAACAGTTCGCTGCGCTGAAACGGCAAACCGACGAGATGCACCAGCTGGCCATTACGGACAGCCTGACCCGGGTCTATAACCGGCGTTATCTGCTCGACCACGGTGAACAATTTGTTGCCAATTCCCGCAATCACCCGGTTGCGGCGGTGCTGCTCGACATCGATCACTTTAAAAAGATCAATGACCGCTTCGGGCATATTACCGGCGACCGGGTACTGGAAGCGCTGGGCAAGTTACTGCGCGACCACCTGCCCGAAAATGCCCTGCCCGTGCGTTTTGGCGGCGAGGAATTTGCCCTGCTGGTACCCCGCTGTAACGATCGGGATGCACACCAGTGTGCGGAACAGCTGCGCCGGGAGATCCAGGCCCTGCGTCCGGGCGATGTCCCGATTACCGTCAG
>JALWRY010000463.1:0-6288 GCA_027080445.1 Thiohalobacter sp.
GCCACCGCCTGTGCCGTAGTAAAACCATTACCACCGAACAGGTTCAGCAGAGAAATATCTTCCAGGTCGTAACAACCCTCGATGCGTTCACGCACCCACCGTGCGCAAGGAAAATCACGACCACGCAAGCCAACACGACCACGCGTGCCGAGCCGGCATGGCACGGTCACACCGGCCAGCGTAACCTGCCATTCACGCGGCAAGCCACTCCGGGTCGGCTCCCACTGGCCCGCATGACCGACATCATCCACATAGATCCAGTCAGCCTGCCAGCCCTGCACCTCAGGTTCACCGGTAGCCAGTGGGTCCCGGGTTTCGACGATGTACTCACCCCAGCGTTCCAGCTTGCGACCACGGCCAAAATCGAGCAGCGCGTAATCATCCACCGGCGTTGTCACGTAGACATCAAGACAGGCGGATGCCGGGATAGCGGGGAGTTCAACCATGATTCAGCCGACCATTGCGGGGACAGGTTTACGATCAAAAAACCGACGCACTCAGTTCGTTGACCGCTGCAAGCATCTCGGCATCATCGGTGAGGGCCTGGGCAATGCTGGAACGGCAGGCGATAACCGGCTGGATACCGGATTGCATCAACTTGGCGGCATGCACCAGCAGGCGGGTACTGGCGCCTTCCTCCAGCCCGCTGCCTTTGAGATTACGGGTCATCTGGGCGAACTTCACCAGTTGCTCCGCCATTTCAGGTTCGATGGCCGCCTCATTGGCGATGATTTTCGCCTCAAGCTCTGCCACCGGGTAGTCGAATTCCAGCGCCACAAAACGCTGCCGGGTACTCTGCTTAAGGTCCTTGAGTACGCTCTGGTAGCCCGGGTTATAGGAAATCGCCATACAGAAGTCGTCGCTGGCCTCCAGCAATTCACCCAGCTTTTCCATGGGTAAGACGCGCCGGTCGTCAGCCAGCGGGTGAATAACCACCGTGGTGTCCTTGCGCGCCTCGACAATTTCGTCGAGATAACAGATGCCGCCGGCACGCACTGCCCTCGCCAGCGGCCCATCCACCCACACCGTTTCACCGCCGCTGATCAGGAAGCGCCCCACCAGGTCAGAGGCGGTTAAATCATCGTGACAGGAGACCGTGATCAGGGGCCGTTTCAGCCGCCACGCCATGTGTTCCATAAAACGCGTTTTACCACAGCCGGTCGGCCCCTTGAGCAGCACCGGCAACTGGTTGGCGTAGGCCGCCTCGAACACCTCGATCTCGTTACCGACAGGCTCGTAATAGGGCTCATCCGTGATAAAATATTCTTCTGGCTTAAGGACTTGCGCTGTCATTCCGATTCCCGACCTCAATCGTTTTTAAAGGGGTCAGTACCCTTAAATTTTTAAAACCTGGAAAATTTAAGGGTACTGACCCCTTTAAAAAAGGATCCCTTTCAAAGGTAAAAAGCGTAACGCGTCTTACGGCGCACGGCAACAAAGCTCACAAAGCAGGGGTGATATATATGCCCCTTATTACTAAATCGAAAGATTCGATACACTTTATATAAAGATACTATGGAACCGCCCAAGGCGGTGGAGTATTGTTGCCCCTCGATTTTTCGCCCCGGCCCGGATCGCTGTCCGGGCCGGAAAAGTTCTCATTTATTGTCACAGCAACTCTGGACGGAGGAGTATCCATGTCAGAGGTTATCGCAACCAACCAGACGATTCTGGTGGTGGGTGGCGGCATCAGCGGTATGACCGCTGCACTGGAAGCCGCCGAATGCGGCAAACAGGTCATTCTGGTGGAGAAGAATCCATCGATTGGCGGCCGCGTCAGCCAGCTTTACAAGTATTTCCCCAAGCTCTGTCACCCCAAGTGCGGCCTGGAGATCAACCTGAAGCGGATCAAGGCCAACCGCAACCTGCGCGTGATGGCCATGACCGAGGTGTCCGCCATCAGTGGTGACGCCGGCAACTACAGTGTCACGCTAAAGACCGCGCCGCGTTACGTCAACGAAAACTGCACCAGCTGCGGAGCCTGTGGCGATGCCGTGGAAGCCGAGTTCGACAGTGAGTACAACTACGGCATGAACAAGCGCAAGGGCGCCTACCTGCCGTTCAACCAGGCCTACCCGGAACGCTATGTGCTGGACCCGGCTATCATTGGCACCGATGATGCCGAAAAAGCCAAAGCGGCGTGCAAGTACGGCGCCATTGACCTGGACATGGGCGAAAGTGAAAGCACCATCACCGTTGGCGCCATCATCTGGGCCACCGGCTGGAAGCCTTACGATGCCGGCAAGATCCAGCCTTACGGTTATGATCGTTTCCAGAACGTGATCACCTCTGTCGAGTTCGAGCGCATGCTCGACCCGCACGGCCCGACCGGTGGAAAGATTCTGCGCCCGAGCGATGGCAAGGAAGCGAAGGATGTCGCCTTCATCCAGTGTGCCGGTTCACGTGACAAGAATCACCTGGCGCACTGCTCACGCATCTGCTGCATGGCCAGCCTCAAGCAGACCACCTACCTGCGCGAACAGTACGGTGACGACGGCAAGGGCACGGTGTACTACATCGATATCCGCGCCATCGATCGTATCGACGATTTCTACCAGAACGTGCAGAAGGATCCGAACATCAGCTTCGTGAAATCCAAGGTCGCTTCCATCACCGAAGACAAGGAAACCGGCAACCCGGTCCTGCACGGTGTAGACACCGAGGGTTACCATCGTTACAGCAACCCGCACGAGCTGGTCGTGCTGGCGATTGGCATGGAACCCAGCGTTCCGGCCGGCGACTTCCCCATCGAAGTCGTGCTGAATGAAGAAGGATTCGTGGAACTGGATGAAGCCAACGGCGCATTTTTCGCCGCCGGTTGTTCGTCAGACGCACTGGACGTGAACCGCGCGGTACAAAGCGCCACGGCCAGCGCACTGCGCGCCATCCAGGTTGTCAACAAAGTTGCCGGTGCGGAGGGTTAAACCGTGTCAGATTTAAAAATTGGAGCCTATATTTGTAAAGGTTGCGGCCTGGGCGAACGCCTCGACTGCGACCAGCTGGCCACCGTGGCCCAGCGCGACGGCAAGGCGCAGGTAGTGCAACAGCACGACTTCCTGTGTTCCGCCGAGGGCGTGAAGCTGATCCAGAACGATATCGACAACGAAGGCGTCAACCGTGTCGTGATCGGCGCCTGCTCGCGCCGTGCCAAGACCGAAGCCTTCGACTTTCAGGGTGTCAACGTGTCACGTTGCAACCTGCGCGAAGGCGTTATCTGGGTCCGCCCGGACGAGGACGACATGCGTGAAACCACGCAGGAAATGGCCGAAGACTATATACGCATGGGTTGCGCCGAGGCCAAGCACTCGCTCATCCCCGCTTCCGCACAGGAAAAGGGTACCGACAACACCGTGCTGGTGGTCGGTGGTGGTATCACCGGCATGACGGCGGCACTGGAAGCCGCCAAGACCGGTTACCCGGTCGTACTGGTCGAGAAAACCGGTGAACTCGGTGGCTATGTTGGCAAGATGTGGAAGGATGTGCCGATGCACGCCCCCTACACCGACCCGGTCGACACAGCCACTGCCGCCATGGCCGCTGAGATCGAAGCCAACAGCCTGATCACGGTGCACCTGAATTCCACCATCAGCAAAACCTCCGGCGCGCCGGGCCGTTTCGCGGTGGACATCAGCACCGAGAGCGGTTCCACCACCACCATCAACATCGGCGCCATCATCCAGGCCTCCGGCGCCACGCCCTACGACGCCAGCCAGCTGCCGGAACTTGGCTACGGCAAGAGCAAGGACGTGGTCGATCGCGTGGAACTGGAACAACTGGCCATCGCCGCCAACGGCGGGCCGATCAAGCGCCCGTCCGACGGCAAGGAAGTGAAGAAGGTCACCTTCATCCAGTGTGCCGGCCAGCGCAGTGAGAAAGAGGGCCACCTGAACTACTGTTCCGGCGACTGCTGCCTGACCTCCATCAAGCAGGCCATGTACTTCAAGGACCAGAACCCGGATATCGAAACCGAAATCCTGTTCGACGACCTGCGCACCCCGGGCGCCCCGGGTGAGGACTTCTATCGCAGTGGCCAGGACAAGATGGTCACCTTCCGCAAGGCGGTTGTCAGCGAAGTGGTCGGTGGGAGCAATGGCCCGGTGGTCAAGTTCAAGGACAAGATCCTCGACGAAGACGTGGAAGAAGAAGCCGACCTGGTAGTACTGGCCACCGGCATGGTCGCCAACTCCGGTGTCGATATCGACGAAGTGCCGCAGAATGAACCCGGCGAGTGGGAAGTCAGCGTGGATTCCATCCTCAACCTGAACTACCGCCAGGGCAAGGACCTGCCGCACCTGAAGTACGGCTTCAACGATTCACACTTCATCTGCTTCCCGTATGAAACCCGCCGTACCGGCATCTACACCTGTGGCCCGGTCCGTCGCCCGATGGACACCCAGCAGGCCATCGATGATGCCACCGGCGCCACCCTGAAAGCCATCCAGGAAATCGAGAATGCCAAGGTCGGCCGCGCCGCGCATCCGCGCTCCGGCGACCTGTCGTACCCGATCTTCCGCAAGGAAGGCTGCACACAGTGCAAACGTTGCACAGTGGAATGCCCGTTCGGCGCCATCGACGAAGATGAAAAACGCTTCCCGGTGTTCAACGAATCGCGTTGTCGCCGGTGTGGCACCTGCATGGGCGCCTGCCCGGTACGCGTTATCTCCTTCGAGAACTATTCCTGCGATACCGTCGGCCAGCAGCTCAAGAACGTGGAAATCCCGGAAGAGTGGGACGAGAAGCCGCGCATCCTGGTGCTGGCCTGCGAAAATGACGCCTACCCGGCGCTCGACATGGGTGCCCAGCAGGGCAACCACTACAGTCAGTGGGCGCGAATCATCCCGGTACGCTGCCTCGGTTCGGTCAACACCATCTGGATAACCGATGCACTGAACTCGGGCTACGACGGCGTCATCCTGATGGGTTGCCAGAAGGGCGAAAACTACCAGTGTCACTTCGTCAAGGGTTCTGAAATGGCGGCTGTTCGAATGAGCAAGGTCGACCAGACGCTTGAGACCCTCAACCTCGAAAAAGAACGCGTTGAAACCTACGAGGTCGCCATCACCGATATCGACCGCGCGCCCGGACTGATCAATGACATGGCAGAGACCATTGAAAAGATCGGCCTGAGCCCGTTCAAGTTCTAGGAGCAGTCATGAGTAACTACAACCAGGAAATGATCGAAAAGTACCGCGGCAACTTCCTCAAGGAAGTGCAGGACAACGTAGAGGAAGGCGACTGGGTGAAAATGTGCATGCAGTGTGGCGTGTGCTCCGGTTCCTGCCCGCTGGGTCCGCACTGGGAACACCCGCCACAGGAAATCTTCATGATGATCCGCGCCGGCAAGCGTGAAGAAGTGCTGGAGTCCACCTCCATGTGGATGTGTACCTCCTGCTACAACTGTATCGCCCGTTGCCCGCGTGGTCTGCCGATCACGCACATCATGCACGGTCTGGCGACCTACTCGAAGCGCCTGGGCCTGGCCCCGCAACAGCAGCCGACAGCCAAGTTCGCGCAGCTGTTCTGGGACAACCTGGTCAAAAAGGGTCGCGTCAACGAGTTGAAACTGGGCCTGTCGCTGTACTTCATGAACGGCTTTGGTGAAGGCATCAAGACGTCCCTGAAGATGAAAGATATCGGGCTGAACATGCTGAAAGCCGGGCGCATGACGCCAATGGAAATGCTCGGCGGTCACAGCTGCAAAGACACGAAAGGCTTCCAGGCCATGCTGAAAAAAGCGCAGGAACTTGAAGAAGCGCGTATCGGCAAGCACGGAAACTGAGGAGAACTGACATGGCAAAACATTCCTATTCCTTTTACCCCGGTTGTTCCTCACAGAAAGCCGCATCCTCGTCCAACTACCAGGTGTCTGTCGACACCATGTGCAAGGAGCTGGACATTGAACTGAACGAGATCCCGGACTGGAACTGCTGTTCCGCCTCCATCGGCTATGCCGGTGGCGGTGAACTGCCACGACTTGCCCTGTCGGCGCGTAATATGGCGTTGTCAGAGCAAGCCCACGGCGACCAGGACATCGTCGCCACCTGCGCCGCCTGCTGGCTTGCCACCAAGGAAACCCAGGAGCGTCTCAACGACAACGCAGAACTGATGGCGGAAACCAACACCGCGCTCGCTGAAGCGGGTCTCAAGCTGAAAAACAATAAGAAAGTCCGCCACATGGTGGAAGTTCTTATCGAAGACATCGGCTACGAGGAGCTGGGCAAGCACGTCAAGAAGCCGCTGGAAGGTATCAAGATCGCCGGTTACGTCGGCTGCCAGACTAACCGCCCG